>JACIWW010000005.1 GCA_014360905.1 Chloroflexota bacterium | reverse complement strand
GCCAGATCGGCCATAGGCGGTGCTCCTCCTGGTGCAGTTGTTTCCACAATTCTTTTACCACAGGAGCACCCCCTTTTGTCAAAATCGCCTGTACCACCTGGTAACGATCTGTTGGCGCAAGCGCATTCCCAATTTGACTAAATGGCGAATTTGATATATACTATATAAATTGGCTAATAATCCTAAGGAGGATCCCCGGAAATTGATGCATCATGTGGCTGCATCAAAAGCGTAACTTAGGGATTCAGTTGGTATTGTCTTATTGCTATCCTCAAAAATAACAGCGAGGAAGGTCTCGGCTTTCATCCCCCAACACAGTGACCGGGAAGAATACCGAGATTTTTTGCTGTCGAGCCGTTTACTGATTCCCGCTGTAAGATAGCGGGATGGAGTATAGGAGGAATGATTTGGAAATCAAAGATATCGAGGCAGTTCGCATCAGCCTGGCATCGCCAGAACAGATTCGCGAGTGGTCTTACGGCGAGGTTACCAAGCCAGAGACCATTAACTATCGGCGCTTGCGGCCAGAGAAGGATGGCCTTTTCTGCGAGGCGATTTTTGGTCCAACCAAGGACTGGCAATGCTATTGCGGCAAATATAAGAAAATCCGCTACAAAGGCATTGTCTGTGAAAAATGCGGTGTAGAAGTCACCCACTCGCGGGTACGTCGTGAACGGATGGGTCATATTGAGCTCGCGGCTCCAATTGCCCATATTTGGTACACTCGTCGCTCGCCGAGTTACCTGGGCGTGATCCTCAACATCTCTCAGCGTAATCTAGACCGCGTGCTATATTTTGCCCAATACATCATCACAGAGATTGACGAAGACGCACGCCAAAAGGCCTTGCGACGCTTGGACGAGGAACTCAGCCGGGAGAAAGCGCGGCTGAATCAGAGCATTGAGGAGCAAATTCAGGCTCTGGAAACACAGTTGGCTGATGAGTTGCAGCAGCTCAAAGAGCAACAAGATCGCATACAGGCAGAGTTCGAAGAAAAGCTGACCGCAGCGACGAACGAACTGATGAACCAAGCAGCTACTCTGCAGAAGCAGTTAGACCAGTACAAGGAACAAACCGCACCGGTTGATTTCGTTTTCCCGGCAAGCGGCGCTACCATCGTTGCCCAAGGCGAGCTGGTTACCAGGGATGCCTATCTGCGCTTGAACCAGATAGTGGAAGACAAACTGAGCGAAGTTGAAGCAACTATTCAAGCAGAGAAAGCAGAAGCGCTAGCCCCTGTTGAAGCGCGCCAGGATTATCTGCGTCAGATGGTGGCTGACAAACGAGAGGAACTGCAGAAGGAAATCGCTGATCAGCTTGAGGAAATCGAAAAGCGTATTGAAGAACAGCGTGAGGATCTGCTTAGCCTTCGCGTGCGACAGTTGATCAATGAGAGCCGCCATCGCGAACTCGAAGAAAAGTGGCCCAAGGTTTTCAAAGCCGGGATGGGTGCGCAGGCTATCTATGATATCGTCAAGTCCATTGACCTGGAAGCTCTAGCGCTCAAGCTGCGCCAGGAAATCCGCTTATCCAAATCGAAGCAGCAACGCAAGAAGGCTGCCAAGCGCCTGCGCGTTGTAGAGGCTTTAAGGCAATCCGGCAATCGTCCTGAGTGGATGATCCTGACCGTTCTGCCCGTTATACCTCCTGATTTGCGTCCGATGGTGCAATTGGACGGAGGGCGTTTTGCTACCAGCGACCTAAATGATCTCTATCGGCGTGTGGTGAACCGCAATAACCGGCTCAAGCACCTAATCAAGCTCCAGGCTCCAGAGGTCATTGTTCGCAATGAGATGCGCATGCTCCAAGAAGCCGTTGATTCACTGATTGATAATAGCAGACGAGGCAAAGCTATCTCTTTACGGGGAAGCCGGCAACTTAAATCGCTCTCCGATATGCTGAAAGGCAAACAAGGTCGATTCCGCCGCAACTTATTGGGCAAGAGAGTGGACTACTCTGGTCGCTCGGTTATCGTGGTTGGCCCTGAGCTGAAATTGCACCAATGTGGCTTACCAAAACGCATGGCTCTAGAATTGTTCCGCCCATTCGTGATGCAAAAACTGGTGGAATACAACCATGCTATCAACATCAAAGGGGCAAAGCGCCTAATCGAAAAAGAAGCCCCTGAAGTTTGGGAGGTTTTGGAAGAGATCATCCACACCCGCCCTGTGCTTCTTAACCGCGCTCCCACGCTACATCGTCTGGGTATCCAAGCCTTTGAGCCAGTTCTGGTAGAAGGCAATGCCATTCAAATTCATCCACTAGTATGCGCTGCATTCAATGCTGATTTTGATGGAGATCAAATGGCAGTGCATGTACCTCTTTCCGATGCAGCAGTGGCTGAAGCCAGGGAGTTGATGTTGTCCCGCAAAAACCTGCTATTGCCTGCCAATGGCGAGCCTATTGTTGGCCCGACCAAGGATATGGTATTAGGCTGTTACTATTTGACCATGGAATTGCCTGGTGCTCGCGGTGAGGGCAAGGTTTTCTCTGACTACGAGGAGGTCTCTCTGGCTTACAACCTGGGCAAAGTAGATTTGCACGCTAAGATCAAATTCTATACCAAGCCTGGGCCACGACGGAAGGCTAAGCTGATTGAAACGACAGTGGGCAGGGTGCTCTTTAATGAGATACTGCCGCCTGAATTGCGCTTCTACAACGAAGTGATGGATAGGTCTCGCCTGAAAACATTGGTTGGCCAAGCCTACCAGGAATTGGGCCCTGAAGGAACAGCAGAGCTAGTGGATAGAATCAAAGACATCGGCTTTAAGTACGCAACGAAATCGGGTATCACCGTTGCTATCGAAGACCTGACCATCCCGACGGACAAGCCTGCCATTTTGGAAAAAGTGGCTAACGAGGTAGCCGAAGTGGAACGTCAATACCGCCGTGGCCTGATTACCGAAAATGAACAGTACGTCAAGACAGTGGAATTGTGGACTGATGCTACCGAGCAAATTACAAAAGCTCTTGACCGCATTCTCGACCGCAATGGCTCGATTGGTATTATGGCCATCTCCGGGGCAACCAAAGGCAGCCTCCAACCAATACGCCAGCTAGCAGGGATGAGGGGGCTAATGGCTGACCCATCTGGGCGCATTATTGCTTTGCCTATTCGCTCCAACTTCCGGGAAGGACTGAGCGCATTGGAGTACTTCATCTCCACTCATGGTGCGCGCAAAGGTTTGGCCGATACAGCTTTGCGCACTGCCGATGCCGGCTACCTCACACGACGCCTGGTGGATGTATCGCAAGATGTGATCATCAATGATGAAGACTGTGGTACAAAAACGGGCATCTGGATTGAGCGCTCGCGTAGCGAGATTATCAACGACCCCTTTGCCGAGCGGATCCTCGGGCGTATAGCCGCTGGCCGGGTGGTCAGTCCCAAAACCCAGGAAGTGCTTGTCGAAGTGGGTGAGATGATTGACGAGCAGAAAGTCAAGGAGATCGAAGAGCATGGCGTTGAGCGTGTCCATGTTCGTTCTCCACTGACTTGCATGTTGCGCTATGGCGTGTGTGCCACCTGCTACGGACGCGATTTAGCGCGGCGTGAGTTGGTGCGCGTTGGCGAGGCCGTCGGAATCATCGCCGCACAGTCCATTGGCGAGCCTGGCACGCAATTGACGCTGCGTACGTTCCACACAGGCGGTGTGGCAGGTGCTGAAGATATCACCCAGGGATTGCCACGCGTACAGGAATTATTCGAAGCCCGTAACCCCAAGGGCCAGGCTGTTATTACAGATATCAGTGGGGTAGTGCATATTACAGCTCAAGGGGAGATGCGCAAGGTACAGGTTGTATCCAGCGAGATGGTGCATTATCCCTATTCCATACCAAGGAATTACAAACTCCTCGTCAAAGATGGGGATACCGTGCAAGCTGGCGACCCACTGGCCAAGAGGGGCGAACGGCAAATCATCGCCGAAGTAGATGGCCGCGTAGTACTCGAGGGTCGGAATGTGATCCTCTGCCATGAAGAACGGGAGGAGCGCGAATATGAAATCCCTGCTGCCGCTCGCCTATGCGTGGAAGAAGGACAGAGAGTAGAAGCTGGGGACCGCATTACAGAAGGAGCGTTGAACCCTCACGAGATCCTGGAGATATTGGGCGTTGAGGCAGTACAGCAGTATCTGCTAGAAGAGATCCAATTGGTATACCGAACCCAAGGCGTCACGATTCATGACAAGCACATCGAGATTATCATCCGCCAGATGTTGCGCCGTGTACGTGTGACCAGTTCTGGTGATACCAATTTGTTGCCAGGGGATCTGGTGGATAAATTGGATTTCGAGCAGATTAACAACGAAGTAATGGCTGAGGGTGGTGAGCCAGCCACGGCACAGCCAGTGCTTCTGGGCATTACTAAGGCTGCATTGAATACCGAGAGCTTCCTTTCCGCGGCTTCGTTCCAGCACACCATCAGCGTCTTGTCCACTGCTGCAATTGAGGGCAAACGTGATGACCTGCATGGGCTAAAAGAAAGCGTGATTATTGGCAAGCTGATACCAGCCGGCACGGGATTCCGCCGCAGGCAAGAAAAACGGAGAGCTCTGGCTGAGGCTACTGCTCTGGCTATGAGCATGCAATTGCCTGTGGAGACGATCACAGCGCAGAGCAAAGCCAGCAGCACGACGGATACTGCTGTATTCCCTGAAGCGGTACGTGGTAGTGAAAGCAGCTAAAGCAGGATAGCCAAGGGAAGTTTGGATCGAGCCCGAGCGATGGAAACCTGGAAAGCGTACTATTTTCTCCAACGCCGCCGAAAAGATTCTAATCTAGCTATCCGGTTAATCAGCGGGTTGTTGCTGTCAGCAGTGCTCTTGGGCATCTTGACCATAGCATTGGGCTTTGGCACCATATTCGCGGTGTATGCATATTATAGCAGGCAATTACCTTCAGCAGAGGAGATCGGCCATCAGGCGATCTCCTCTTTTAAAACCACCAAGATTTATGACCGCACAGGGCAACATCTGCTGTATGAACTGCTCCCCCCGGAAGGCGGCGATCGCACCTTTGTACCGCTATACCTAATCCCCGAGCATGTCCGCTACGCCACCATAGCCCTGGAAGACAGAACTTTTTATATAAATCCGGCGGGAATCAACATTGAAGGTCTTGTACGTGCTGCTATTAATAACCTGCGCGGATTACCAGTGCAGGGTGGCAGTTCCATCGCACAGCAGTTGATCCGGAATGTGGTCATGACCCCCGAGGAGAGAGCCCAACGCAGCTACGTGCGTAAGATAAAAGAGGCAATCCTGGCCTACGAATTGACACGTAAGTATCCAGGCGTGGAAGGCAAAGATCGCATTCTGGAATGGTATTTGAATACCGTATCCTATGGATTTCCAACCGGAGTGGGTGCTGCAGCGGAGTTTTATTTCGGGAAGCCGGTTTGGGAACTCAGTCTGGCTGAAGCCGCTATGCTAGCCCACATACCCCAATATCCGGCCCTTAACCCCATAGATAACTTCGCCAAGGCCAAACAACGCCAGGAAATTGTGCTTGACCAGATGTATCTTCAGGGCTATATCAGCGCCGAAGAGGCTTGGGCAGCGAAGCAGGAGGAACTCCATATCGTCTCCAAGCGTTTTGACATTACGGCTCCGCACTTTGTAATGTACGTTCGCCAGTTATTGGAGAAAAAATTTGGCTCGGACTTGGTATATCGTGGCGGCCTCCGTGTATATACGACCCTTGATCTCGATCTACAGAATGAAGCAGAACGTGTCGCCCGGGAGTACATCGCTGAGGTCAAAGAAAAGCACGACGTGCATAATGCTGCGGTTGTGGTACTTGATGTCAAGACTGGCGAGATTCTAACTATGGTCGGCAGTCTGGATTATTTCGATCCCTCTATAGCCGGCCAAGTCAACGTAGCCATCTCGGAGCGCCAGCCAGGTTCCTCGTTCAAACCATTTACCTATGTGACTGCCTTTGCGCAAGGATATACCCCAGCCACCATGCTCATGGATGTGCGCACTAGCTTCCCTGATGATCCCAATCCGCCTTATGTCCCAGAGAACCATGACCGGAAGTTTCGTGGCTCAGTGCTAGCGCGCCAGGCATTGGCTTGTTCCCTGAACGTGCCTGCTGTAGCTATGTTGTACCGAGCCGGTGTTAAGAATGTGCTCGATACCGCACATCGCATGGGAATCAATACCTTGACTCGCGACTTTTATGGGCTCAGTCTTACATTGGGTGGCGGCGAGGTTACTTTGCTGGATCTCGTTTATGCGTACAGCGTCTTTGCCAACGCAGGTGTGATGGTGGGTGAGCCAGTATCTACTGAGGATTTGAAACCGGGCTTCCGCGAGCTGAATCCGGTGGCTATTTTGAGGGTTGAAAACTCGGAAGGCGAGACGATCTATGAGTATGGTGAGCCTCAACGTAGAGAGGTCATCAGTCCTCAGTTGGCTTACCTCATTACCAACATCCTGGCTGACAATAATGCCCGTGTTGGTACCTTTGGCCCCAACAGTGTGATCAACCTCGGCCCGAATGTGGCAGTGAAAACGGGAACTACGACCGATTACCGCGACGCTTGGACGGTGGGTTACACTCCACTAGTAACCGTAGGAGTGTGGGTTGGAAATAGTGACAACACGCCTATGAAGAACATGCCTGGTAGCAGAGGAGCCGGGCCTATCTGGCGCGGGGTAATGGAATGGCTTCTCAAAAGGCTGCCAGAGGCCAAGTTCCAACAACCAGATGGCTTGGAATGGGTAGAAGTAGATGCGACCTCAGGATTATTGCCCACACCCTACTCTCCACGCAAGATACGAGAGATCTTTATTAAAGGCACTGCCCCAACCGAGTACGATAATGTACATCGTCCATTTCGCATCTGCCGGGTCTCGGGCAAACTCGCAACAGCGTTCTGTCCTCCCGACGTTGTGGAGGAACAGGTTTTTGATGTTTACCCGCCTGAGGCCAGCGATTGGGTACGGGAAAACCAAATACCACAACCCCCAACGGCCTATTGCGATGTGCATGGTCCAAGCCCGATTACATTGGATGTAGCGATTGCCACCCCCAGCTTATACGCACATGTGGCAGGCATTGTGTCCATCTGGGGCAATGCTCGCCCAGGTGACTTTAGGCTGTATCGGATGGAATATGGCGCTGGAATGAACCCTGCACAGTGGATACCAATCGGCGGCGATCACTACAACCGGGTGGACAACAACATTCTAGAATATTGGGATGTGAGCCAATTGCCGGATGGCTTGTACACTCTGCAACTGGTCGTGATCGAGGGAAGCAGCAACCAACGCTCGGCAAGAGTTCAGGTCATTGTGGACAATACCCCACCAACCGTGGAAATCATTCATCCATTGGAAGGCGCAGTCTACACTCTGGAAAGCGATGAATGGGTCAATATTCAGGTGGATGCCATTGACAACTATTCGATGGACAGAGTTGAATTCTACCTGGACGAGCAACAAATTGGCTATAGCACTGTTGCGCCATTCACCAAGAAATGGACCATCGCACTCTCCGATACGATCCCTAGCTTAATTCGAGATCCTGCCTTGATTAGCAGCACTGTGGTGATCACGAGCGCTGAATTGCATATACAATCCCAGACATTGCTGGATGGCACTGTCATCACAGTTACTCGATCCATTACGGATATGCATGCCATAAGCGCCATCAGTATGTCGCCCACCGGGCGAGGGATTATTTCAGACACCGCGGGTTACACAGAGACCCATATATTGCATGTCATTGGGTTTGATGCGGCTGGCAACAAGACCGAGAGTTCTAAAGTGCGCATTTACACCATCCATAAACCAAAAGAGGAAAAGAAAGGGACGCCGACTCCCGCTGCTCCTACAACAGGCTCCCGCCGCATGGAGGATGAGGCGAGGGCTGTAACCCAGGGCCGTTTGCCGGGAGACCATGTTATGGCTATAAGGTTTCCTATGGAAAGGCTTCCACCTGGAACCATTCGCCCTAGAAGTTACTATAAGCAAGGGGCCACAAATGGATGAGTCCTTTCTTACCTTCGTGAAAGGTTCGCAATGGGCACAGCCTATGTATACGATCCATTGTATCTAAAACACGATGTAGCCGAGCACCCAGAGAACAGCCGCCGGCTGGAATATATTATGAGGCATTTGCAGGAGGCAGGTTTCCTGGAACGTATGCAGAATCTGCCGGCACGAGATGCAACTTTAGAGGAACTCGCTGCTGTTCATCATCCCGGCTACATCGCTCATATACGCGCGACCTCTGAGGGCAGGGCTGGCTGGCTGGATGCGGACACCTATATAGGCCCATATTCTTATGCCGCGGCTTTGCGCGCTGCAGGAGGAGTGTTACGCGCAGTCGAAGCTGTGCTAGAAGGTGAGATAGGCAACGCCTTTGCCTTGGTACGCCCACCGGGACACCATGCTATATCCAACCGCGCCATGGGCTTCTGCCTGTTCAACAACATTGCCATAGCAGCTCGCTATGCATTGCAGAAGTACAAACTGGACCGTGTCCTGATTGTGGACTTTGACCTACATCACGGCAACGGCACACAAGACGCTTTTTACGAGGAGCCACGTGTCCTATACTTCTCGACACACCAATACCCCTACTACCCTGGCACTGGGCACTGGCAGGAAACGGGCCGTGGTGCTGGGCTTGGCTATACGGTCAACGTGCCCCTGCCATCAGGTGTGGGGGATGCTGGCTATCAGCGTATATTTGATGAGATTTTGCTGCCCATCGCTCGACGCTATCAGCCGCAGTTGATCTTGGTATCAGCAGGCTATGATGCTCACTGGATGGACCCCTTGGGCATGATGTTGTTGTCTGTGCGGGGATATGCCAACTTAGTGCGTGTATTGGTCGCGCTGGCTAGAGAACTATGCGAGGACCGCCTAGTAGTGACATTGGAAGGCGGGTATAACCTAGAAGCGCTGGCACTATCTGTCGCGGCTACATTCTCGATGTTATTGGGAGATGAACAAGCACATGATCCCTTAGGGCCTGCGAAACAAAGCGAGCGCTCTATAGATCACGTGCTTCACGCCGTGAAGCAAACTCACGGCTTACCTAACGCTTAGGAAATTAAAAGATCGGGCTATTCGAGCCAAGGAAGAACCTACACCACCGAAGGTACAGAGCACTTACCAGGAATGGAGGCAATGAAACTCGAGATTTACCAAGACAGCAAAGGGTTCGAAGCCTTACAAGCGGAGTGGAATGCTTTGCTGCAGCACAGCACTACGAATGTGCTCTTCATGACCTGGGAATGGCAGCGTGCTTGGTGGGATACTTTTGGGTACGCTAAGAATCTGCGTTTGTTCACAGTTCGTGATGAAAAGAACTCCCTTGTTGCTATCTGCCCTCTCTTTTTCCAACGGACCTCAATTGACCCTACAGCTCCATTGCCGGAGATCAGCGTCGAGCGTCCCCACGTCATAGTGGGAAGCGAACCAAGGCAAACCATGCACCTGATTGGTGGTACAGAAGTCTCGGACTATTTGGATATCATCGCCAGCCCAGAACATCATCATGGTGCTTGTGCGGTATTGCTAAATGCTCTCGCAGAAGAAGAGGATTGGCAAATTCTCGACTTGCGCTGTTTGCCGGCCACTTCGCCTACAGTGCAGACAATCAGCGCATTGGCCAGGGATCATGGTTGGAATGTGCAGCAAACCCGCGAGGATGTCTGTCCTGTGGTAGAATTGCCGCGCACATGGGAAGAGTACCTCAGCACCAGGCTAGATAAAAAACAGCGCCACGAACTGCGCCGCAAGATGCGTCGTGCTGAACAAGAAGCAATTGTGGACTGGTATTGGGTTACCTCTGAAAATTTTGAGGAGGGATTCAAGCTCTTTATCCAATTGCACAAAGCCAGCCATCCGGATAAAGATGCATTCATGGATGAACGCATGCAGGAATTCTTCCACGCTATAGCCCACGCTGCACTGGAGAAAGGCTGGTTACGGCTGAGCATCCTGCGCTTCAACCGATATCCTGTCGCGAGTTACTTGTGTTTCGATTATGGAGGAGACCGGCTTGTTTATAACTCTGGCTTTGATCTAAGCGCTTATGCTGACTTGGGACCAGGGATTGTACTACTAGGCTACTTAATTGACGACGCAATAAGACAGGGCTGTAGGCGATTCGATTTTCTGCAAGGCGGCGAACGCTATAAATATGACTTTGGTGCGAGGGATACCGAGGTGCTGCGGCTGTTCATCCAACGGTAACAAGCAGGATAAAATATCGTAGTTGCAGGGCAATCCTGAATAGACATTTTATCCCATCACTACTATCTATCATGTTGACTGACCTCTATGTGCGCAATGCTCCGGTATGGCATACAGACAGATATGCACAGACCACGAGAACAGCAATGCGCCTTCTCCAGCGCCACTTAATCATCTGGCAGCAATTGATGATGGTGATAAGCACACACCGTGACGCAATGACCACACCGAGTGCAAGTTTCGGGATGGTTCAAGGCAGGTGTTTTTATCCATGAATAAAAAGGAGTAATATCCAAAAATACAGCAATTTCAGACAGAGAGTGTTGTCAGATATATACTGGATCGTAAAAGAAGTGCACCAAACATTCAAAAGGAGGGAAATACCATGTCTATTAGCCCTACTGGTGAAGAACGTAAGGTAAAGCTCCTAGGTGGAGCAACTGTTGATGGAGCACCAATTGCTTATATTATCGTGTTGGCAGCAGTGGTAACGGGGCTGGCTCTTATTCCGCTCTCGGTTGTGCTCGGTTCTGGCAAGAGCTTTCCTATGAGCCAGGGGATTTATCCCCTGGTTGGCTGGCTCTTGGGTTCGATTGCCGGAGCACTCGCCAGCGGTGTCGGCGCATTGCTCGGCATTTTCATTGCCCCTCATACGACGACCGTGCCAGTGGCTACGGTACTGGGAGCTATTATGGGGAGCTTCACCGCTGGTGTAATGGCCACAACAGGTCCGCGCAAGAACTGGTGGCTGCCCTTATCGGTCTTGTTCTGCATTATTTACGGCTTGTATGGAGGGCGGGCAGTACTACAGAATGGTGTGCGTGTCAGCGCTCTCTTGCTGGGTTCGTTCATTAATTGGTCTGCTTTGCTCCTATTCATCTTGCCAACCCGTAGTTTAGCAGCCCGTTGGATTGGGCATCAAGACCTGCGGCAAGTTGCCAGTGGCCTTTTCCTGGGTACCTGGATGGTGGCAGGACTCGCACATCTTACGTCAGCCGTTATCGTCTATTTCGTAGTCAACTGGCCAGAGGCAGTTTGGTTGGCAATGGCTCCGCTTGCCCCTCTTGAGCATTTGGCTCGCTGCGTGGTAGGAACAGTTATTGGCACCGGTGTAATCGCTGGCTTGCGAGCAATTGGTTTGGTCAAGCCTACCGCTGCGATTTATTAGGCATTCGAACCAACGCGCTTGTCCTTCTATTAACACCATATTTTGATCGCTATAGGTTATCTGCCCATGTTCTTCCGAGAAGCGTCTAGATACCAGGAGCTCTCGTGATATGACGAGTGAGCCAATTGCTGTTCTCGACAAGGTGTCGTACTTATACCCCCGTTCTCAGAGGCTGGCCCTCTATGACATATCCCTAGAAATCTACAGAGGGGAGTTTCTTGGCCTTATCGGCCCCACTGGCGCGGGCAAAACAACGTTATGCCTAACGCTCAATGGGATCGTGCCTCAGTTTTATGGAGGCCGATTCTTTGGTAAGGTAACCGTAGCAGGGCTTGACACCCTAGACCACCCTATCAGCACACTGGCTCAGCACGTAGGCATGGTATTTCAAGATCCTGAAACGCAACTCATTGCTACATCTGTAGAGAATGAAATCGCCTTCGCCTTGGAAAACCTGTGTGTGCCGCGTGATGAAATCAGGAGACGCATTCCCCTCGTGCTCGAGGCTGTTCGACTGGAGGGAATGGAACACAAGCATCCTCATGAGCTCTCGGGAGGGCAGAAGCAACGTTTAGCCATCGCTGCTGCGCTGGCGATGCAGCCGGATTTGATGGTTCTAGATGAACCAACTTCACAGTTGGATCCAATAGGTGCCGAGGAGGTTTTTGCCACTGTCCGCAAACTGAACAAAGAGATAGGCATGACTATCGTAATGGCTAGCCACGCTGCTGAGGAGATGGCTGAGCACGCAGACAGAATCGCCCTTCTGTTCGATGGCCATATTATTGCGGTGGGTGCAGCTGACGAGATTTATTCCCAAATTGAACTCCTCTACAAGCATTATCTGCGGCCACCCCAGGTGTCTGAGACCTTCTACATGATTGGCCAACGCGGAGGTTATCTTGCCAAGTTGCCTGTGCGCATGAACGAAGGAGCAACCGCGTTGACCGCGCTACGCAAACAATGCGTGGTCAAAGCGTCGGAAAACTCGTACACACTCTTACCGCGTAGTGGCGAACCACTGCTCTCCGTTAAAGAGTTGAAATACATCTATCCTGATGGCACCCAAGCATTGCATGGCGTGTCACTGGATATCTACGAGGGCGAATATGTGCTTATTATCGGTCAAAATGGCGCTGGAAAGACCACGCTCGTCAAGCATTTTCTCAACCTTCTGCAACCAACGGAAGGGATGGTCAAGGTTGCCGGTATGGACGTACGTGAGCTTGCTGTAAGCGAGCTAGCTCGACGCATCGGCTACGTTGCCCAAAACCCTGATAACCAGATCTTTAGCACCACAGTTGGAGAGGAGGTTGCCTTCGCCTTGCGCAACCTGGGATACAGCAAGGAGGAAGTTGAGACACGGACAGTAGAAAGCCTAGAGGCGATGGGACTGCTGGCAGTGCGCGATGCGCATCCTCTTTCACTTCCTAAAGGAGACCGAGCCCGCGTGGTGATTGCTGCCATCCTGGCGATGAAACCACAAGTCATTATTTTCGATGAACCTACAACAGGACAGGATTTCCGCGGAGCGCGTTTTATCCTCGATGTCAGTCGCAAGTTGCACCAGATGGGCAAGACGGTGATCGTGATTACCCACCATCTTTACCTTATGCCGGAATATGCAGAGAGGGTAATTGTCATGGGCAAAGGGACAATTTTGCTTGATGCACCAATCCGTGAAGCCTACCACCAAGTCGACCTATTGCGTTCTACATTCCTCTCGCCACCCCAGGCCGTTCTCCTGGCCAAGCAACTTGGCCACGAAGATGGACGAGACCTTAAACTGCTCACGCCCAAGGAAGTTGCCAACTGCTTCATTTGCAATGCGACTGAGAGAGGTGTTGTATGAGTGTGCTCAAGTTTCAAACTGTTGAGCGTGATTCCCTTTTCACGCGCCTAGATTTCCGGCCAAAGTTGCTCATGATCTTGGTCATCAGCATTGTAGCCTTTGTTTGGGAAAGTCCCATTACGCTAGCTGCTTTGACGTTGGCCGTTCTGGCTGCTTGCTGGCTGGCTAGGGTCAAAATGAATTATGTCAAGATAATAATCCGGGTGATGGCTCCATTCTATATCCTATTGCTGATCACGCATGGATTTTGGAATATTGAGCAGGTCAAGTCGCTGACGGGCAAGCAGGTGCTAACGCCTCTGTTCACCTTCCCCCATCATTGGTGGCTGATCGGCGGAGCGAGCATGTCTTTGGAAGGATTTCTCTATGGTTGGTCGGTAATTTTCAAGACGCTGACGCTGGTGTTAGTAATCCCGCTGGCCATATTCACTACTGAGGTGGATAACATGATCGTAAGCATGGTAAAGGCCAGACTTCCCTACAAATTAACCTTTGTCTTCTCTTCCACCATGCGCTTTTTCCCTCTGCTTTTTGAGGAGATTCAGACGATCATCGAAGCGCAACGGTTACGTGGACTGGCTGTGGAGAAAATGGGGCCAATCCAGCACTTACGCATCTATGCCAAGGTTGCCGTTCCGCTTGTTTTGGGAGCAATGGTCAAGTCGCAGCAGCTGGAAGTGGTCTTGCAATCGAAAGCCTTTACCGGTAGCTCTGAACGAACTTATTTGCATGAGTCAGTTCTGCGTGGCGTTGACCTGGCCGTTATTGTCTTTTTCATTCTGTTCTTCATTATAGCAACCGTGCTCTACCTCTGGCAGGGTGTTGGCAAGTATGCCTGGCTTCTCTTTCGCTAATACTTAGCCATCCTTCCGCGCCCAATCATATGGAATCTCATCGGTGTGAGCAGGCATACGGTATTCATCTGGTTGCTCATAGTTGTATAGCTCCGTTGGCACATTGACGATCAGGGCCATCTCCTCGCTGATGCCCTTGAACCCATGCATCACTCCTTTTGGGATCTTGAGCATAATCGGGTTAAGAGTGCCCATAAAGAACTCGTTGATCTCTCCACGGGTAGGGGAATCCTCACGGCCATCGTAGAGAACCACCTTGGCCATGCCATGGATGCAGATGAAGTGATCCGTCTGTCGCTTATGGTAATGCCAGGCTTTTACTACACCTGGATAAACGGCCGTGACATAGACCTGGCCAAACTTTTCGAATTCTTCCCAATCGCTGCGCAGCAATTCCATTAGGAAGCCGCGTTCATCTGGAATAAGGCGCAACTTGCGTACTTTCACTCCTTCGATCATTCTGCTTCTCCTTCACTTAGATCTTCCGGCTGGATGGTTGCCATTCGGCGCAAAGCATGCCCAGCAGGATCAAGCCGCAACCCACGAGGCTTGTCTTGGTAAGGCGTTCGCTTGCCACGAAATATCCGAAGAGAGCGGCAAATACTGGCTCAGTGGCGAAAATCAATGCTGTATGGGTAGCCGTTGTCCGGGTCTGTACATTGTTCTGAATAGCGAATGCCAACGCAGTGGCCAGCACGCCGGTGAAAACAGCAGCCTGAAAAACTTCGCTAGGGATAGGCCATCTCCAATCTGCCGTGGCCAGCGCAGCTAGGCTACTGAACAGGGCTACTGCAGTGATTTGCACCGTTGTCAGGGCCAACGCGTCGGTCTGCGGTGCGAATAGGCTGACCGCGGTAATGTGCAAGGCAAAACAAAAAGCGCAGCCTAGGACAATCCAATCACCACGGGCTGGAGTCAGGTCATGCTCCAGCGTGAGCAAAGCCAAGCCAATGGTAGACAAGACAACTCCGAACAATGCCTGACGCTCTGGCGCGCGTTTTAACAAGAGCGATGAAAGAAACGGCACGATTACTACCGACAAACCGGTGATGAAGCCCGCTTTCGAAGCCGTCGTATACTGTAAACCGATGGTCTGAAAAGCGTAACCGCCAAAAAGAAACAGGCCGATGGCAATTCCTGCCCCCAGCATGCGTGGATATAAAGAACGCAAACGTCGCCCAAAGAGAAGGAACAATATCGCTGCCGCCAAGGCAAAGCGGAGAGCCAGAAAAGCGTAGACGGGAAAGTGCAATACAGTTTGCTTTACTAGCACAAAGGTGCTGCCCCAAATCAATGCCACAATGAGCAGGAGCATATCTGCTTGCCATTGGCGTAGTTTACCTGATCCTTCCCTGGACTTGCGTTGTTCTCCCCAGAGATGACAGGGTAGGCAACGGCATATGCGCTGCAAGGGAAAGAATAAACTTTGGGAATGCTCGGGCGTTCCTTCTTGCTTAACCCTTAAGTTCATCGCGTACAGTATGGTAGAGTTCTTGTGCGCCTAGCTCTTTCAAGGTATAGCAAGGCGCCCCCATTTTATCCGCCAATTGCTGCGCCAGGCCACGATCTAGCGCTTCGTGTTCCATGTTAATGACCACTGCGCGGATGCCACTCAGCTTGATCAGCCCAGCTATGCGCAAAGCCTCTTCGAATGGTGGCAAGCCAGTCATTGAGACGTTACCCGCTCCATCCGTGAGCAGAATGAGGAGAGGCATTACCTCAGGGTTTTTGCGTCGCTCACGGTCCAAGACCTGGTAAGCCAGCAGCAATCCCGCGGACAAGGGTGTCTTGCCACCAACAGGTATATCCTGCAGGACTTTTTTGGTTCGTTCGACACTAGCTGTAGGCTGCAGCAAAAGTTCAGCGCTCTCTTTCTGGAAGGTGATGAGGCCAACTTGATCGCGCTTCTGGTAGGCATCAAGCAAGAGGGACACGATGGCGCCCTTGGTCGCTTTCATACGTTCTGCCGCCGCCATAGACCAACTGGCATCTACAACGAACAAGATTAGGTTCGCTGCCCGGCGGATGCGGACCTTGCGTCGCAGATCCCTCTTCTCCACAGCCAATGCTGTCCCCTCGTGCTGACGATGAATCTGATAAGGGGCAGCCTGGCGCACGGTAGCATCAAAGGCAATATCCGTGAATTGATCCTTGGCATCACAACTGCTGACATAGCGCCCGCGTTTGCGACTGGTCTTGGTAAAGCTGCGTTTGCCGTAACCACGACGGATCATGTGATCGAGGGGAGTTTCCAGGCGACGAGGTCGAAAAACGTTCCCAATCTGGACTGGCATATCAGCTTGCCGAATATAGGAAAGGGGTAGCCCATCAGCGTGATGCCCCCTTAGTGGGACGCCAATATCTGAGTTGGTGTCTCCTCCGGAAGGGTGGTTCTCAGGTTCGTTTTTTTTTACTTCTTCGGGTAGGGTTTGCGCTATGGCGTTTGTAGAGGACTGGGAATGCGCTGCTTCCAGCCGCTGTTCCAACTGTTCGAACTGCAGTTCTGTTTCCAGGAGGGGCTTTTTCTTCAACCGATGGGGTAGAGCCAACTCTGCAGCCAAGAGAATGTCCGCCTCATTGATCGCTTGGCGGCCTTCGAATGCTGCGTGAGCCAGCGCTGATTTGAGGATCACGATATCGGCGCGATGCCCATCCACCTCGAACTCGGTAGTCAATGCTGCGATCGCAAATAGATCATGTTCAGTATAACTCACTTTGGGGAGTAAGCGCTGCGCTCGCGCAATACGCTGCGACAGTGCCTCTTCCTGCGCCTGCCACGCCTCATAGAAGGCAGCGGGATCCTGTTCGTAAGCAATGCGCCGCCGGACAATCTCGACTCGTTGCTCGGGGTCCAAAATAGTTTTGATCTCCACGCACAGAGCGAACCGATCCAAGAGCTGAGGACGCAGTTCCCCTTCTTCCGGATTCATTGTGCCTACGAGAATAAACCGAGCAGGGTGAGTAAACGAAATGCCCTCGCGTTCGACCACGTTCACGCCCATGGCTGCAGAATCCAGCAAGAGGTCAACCACATGGTCGTCAAGTAGATTCACTTCGTCGACATACAGCAAACCGCGGTTAGCAGCAGCCAGCACCCCTGGCTCAAAGTGGCGCTCTCCTTTCTTGATCGCTTGCTCGATATCCAGTGTGCCTACTACCCGGTCTTCTGTGGCACTTACGGGCAAATCTACAAATTGGGTTCGCCGCTTGAGCCGCGGCAAACTCTTCTCTGCAGCCAACCTAGCTCGACAGTTATCGCACAGCGTTTCAACTGAATCAGGATCGCAATTGAAAGGGCAACCATCCACCACATCAATTTCTGGCAGTAAAGCCGCTAAAGCTCGAGCGGCTGTGGATTTTGCTGTCCCTCGTTCTCCGCGGATCAGCACTCCCCCTATCTGGGGACTGATGGCATTCAATATCAATGCCCTTTTCATTTTGTCCTGGCCAACAATGGCCGTAAAGGGGAAAATGATCATCTCCTGGCTATTCCTGGATAGATATGGTTAGGCAGGGAAAGTATACGCTATCATCTAGAGTAAAGTCAAGTGTTCGGTAACTGTTCAGATTTGAGGTAAGAAATTTCAGCTTCGAGGTTAAGGGCCTTGAGCAAGCATACTGAAGCACTGCGTAAGGGGATTGAGCCCACGTGCTCTCTACGTCTCAAAAAGACTGGTTAGGGCCAGCGCGATCCTGCTACCGCGTAGCGTCGACTCCGCCTTCTGCTGCAGTTGCTCCAACCCCTCCACAATGCGTTCCTGGGTTAGCTCTAACTCCTCTTGCAAGGCAGCTACCTATGTGCGCAGAGCCTCGTTCTCAGCACGTAGGGCAACAACTTTTTCTTCCATTGTCATGAGCTCAGTACACCACATCTAGCCCAAATCTGAACAATCACCAAACGAGGAATGCGCTGATTTTATCCACCACAGCAGGCAGGACGAAGAACACCAAGTTCACTGCCACATGGCAAGAAATGCTGGCCGTTAATTCATAACGTTGATACAGGTAACCGTACAGAAACCCCAACAAGGTTAGTCCCAGTACCACGGCTGCAATAACTGCTGGATAGACGCTCACTGCGGAGACAAAATACAGTGCTTGAGTCAGGCCAAACAGCAGTGCTCCTTCGACCAATCCTTTTTCTCGCTGCACCATGCCACGGAAAAAGCATTCTTCCAAAATGGGCACCAAGAACACGGCACGCTCTAGCAGCACCTGCAAATCGTTCACACCATACAGACGCGCTGCCGTCGCATAGAAGAACTCCCGATTGAATAGGACAAAGGGCAGCGCGACAACCGCTCCCACAGCCGCGCCACGCACGAGGTTCAGCAAGCTGTAATCGCTCTTCAGGCGGCCACTTTCTGCATAGAGCAAGACCAGGCCTAACAGTACCAGCCAGATCAAAGTAAGGCGTATATTATGTGCTAGCCGAAATGTGGCTATGCCCACTCCGAACAGCAACAAGAATGCCAAGCGAGGATTCAGCACCCAACTGCTTGGCACTGTGCGGGAATGAGTTGGTTCCGCAACCCTGTCCTTGGTTTCCCGTCGAATGGACGGAGCAGATGCGTTCTCGGTCGTTTCATACTTCTTCGATCGTGGGCGCCTCGTCCGCCGTGCGTCTGAGCGCATATTCTTCACCTCCTTTCGTTGGCGATCTCAATTCGCCCAAAGCCGGCAACTCACTCAGGTCCGTCAAGCCAAAATACTGCAAGAAAGCGAACGTAGTGCCATAAAGGATGGGTCGCCCGGCTTGCTCCAGTCTTCCCACTGCAGCAATTAGACCATGAGAAAGCAAGGTGCGCAACACGCCATCGCAGTTCACACCGCGTACGGCCTCGATCTGCGCGCGCGTCACGGGTTGCCGATAAGCGATCAGCGCCAACGTTTCCAATGCTGCAGGAGACAATTTAGTGCGACTGTCCAATCCTAGAAAGCGCTCTACATCAGGGGCAACCTCGGGGGCAGTTACAAATTGAACCTGGCGGTCTGTCCGTTGCAGGCGTAAACCTCGCTCTTGGTAATGAGCCACCAATTGCTGGAGGGCTGCTTCTACTGCGCTTTCGCTTGCCTCCAATACCTGTGCCAACTCCCGGATGCCAACTGGTTCATCAGCCACAAAGAGCAACGCTTCGATTCTCGCTGGCAGATCGAGTGGATGAGTGTATCCCTTCTGTTCCTCGCGTTCTACTTGCGAAGCCATAGCACTGGATGACGTGAACCGCGCTACGTTTCCACGCCTGGGCTAGAATTGCTCTGTGTCACCGCTCCGCCTTCTGGTTTTGTCTCCACTTGTTCTGGGAAGGCACTCTCTGCAGGCATAGCTGGTGGTTGCACTGGAGGTGCAGGCGGAGTTACTTTCGCTCTGCCGTGGGGCACTTGTTTCAATTGCACCTTGATCTTTGATACCTTAAGCCCCATCCTACTCTCGATCAGATCACGCGCTGTTTGCGAGATTTCCTCCACTTTGCTGGGAATATCTACCTCGGGCGCAATCTCTACATCGAGCAAGATGTCCACCCCATCGCGTCTGCCACGCACAACAGGTCGTACTTTGAACACATCGCTCACTCCGCTTAAGCGAGATTGGAGCCCTTGTGCTAAAGAAGCGGTGCTTACCTCTGCCTGTGTCCCGCTGGTTGTGCGCACCGTGAGCGTCTTTTTCGCCTGAGGACGTATTTCCAGCCATAGCAGCACGATGAGTAGGAAAATCAACAGGATATCCACGACCAGAAAAAACACATAGCTCATCGGCCATCGCCCTACTAGAACATCCTGGGCCTGCTGCAAAGTATACAGCAGCCTCTCCAGCACAGTATTGGGCACAACGGCTGCGATGATTAGCAGGACAATGAGCAGCAAAGTCCCCAGAAGAACTATTGCGCGGTTAAATGTATTCATTGGCATACCTCCTCTGCACTGATCTTTTCCTCAACTACTCAACAATTATACACTACCTATTCATATACACCAAGCAAGCTCAATTAAGAAAACCGCCTGCCAAGTTTGCTTCGTAGCACAAGACTGCAGACCACCATCAAAGCCACTGCGCTTATCAACAAACCTAGGCGAAACGATTGGGGAGCATAGCTGAACTCGACAATATGCTCCCCAGCAGGCAGATAGACAGCACGGAAGAGCAGATCAGCGCGCAAGAGTGGCGCCTCACGACCATCAACGCGTACATGCCAATCAGGATACCAGGCATCGGTCAACACGAGATAGCCATCTGCAGCAGCGTGTACCCTGACCACCACCTGACAAGAATCGTAAGTCAGCACATCTACTCTGTCCTCGCCCTCTGTAAGAGGCTGGGCAGAAACGATGTGATCTGTCGCAAGCAGCACTTCGGTGCGCGGATCGAAATCCGGTTCGCGCAGCGCGTGTATCGCTTCCGCATCATCAACCAACCGCGCCTTGTGCACTATAAAGGCACGAGGCAGTGCATCATGGTTGAGGTACACCGCCACATCCTCACTGCGGTACACCAAAATCTGGTCACTCTTGTGCGCCAAATGTGCAAGTTGGAGACGAACCCCCAGCGTATCAATCAGGATCAGGCGCTCGATGCGCAGGTAAGCCGCGGTAACCAAGGGCTGGACTTCCACTGCCTGCACAGTGAGTGGGCTCGGCAGGCGAAATTGTGCAGAATAGACATAGCCCGGGTGGTTCTCGGGTGGAAAACCAGAACGTGCAGGCCAGGAACGGGCAATAGCCGCCTGGGAGTGGCGCACAACCTCCCGGACATCGCTGCGGTCATAGGCCCATTCAGCAGTATGCCAGCCAGCGCGCAAGATCACCGTCTCAGTTTCACCTTCTGCTCCATGCAGCTTGATCTCTGCAACAGGTTGCCCCTCAGTCCAATCTACGGAATGGCTGGTGTAGGATTCGATCTCCATCATTGCTACCTGTATAGGTGGAATAGCCACCTTGTGCCCTACAGGATTCAGGGCAAAGGGATTCTCCACGTCATAAAATTCGCTGGCTTCATCTACAGGTAAGACTTGCGGGATGAGGAAATACCTCACCCCCAGAAGATCTAGCATACGCGGTGTCATCTGCTCCGTGTACTGAGCATAATAAGTGGGTACGAGTGGAAAGTAGCCATTAGTAGCAGATAAACCGTGGATGAGCGCTATGTTGGGATAATAGGATTCGCGCATCACAGATAGAACTGGCACGATCTCCTCATGCGTGTACAAACGATATAGGTCCGGCTGTGAATGGAAGAAAGCCAATGAAAGCGGCTCTGCTGTAAATTGCTCAAGCGGCATGGTCTGATTGTAGGTCAAGTTGAAAACCGCATTGAAAGCAAACAGGTCAACGATGATCATCCCTAGAGCAACCATGGATAGGATGCGCTGTGCCGAGCCTCTGCTCCACCATGCCCAGGCTAACCAAGCCAACGAGAGCAACCCCAGAGCGATAGGCAACCACCGCCAGGTAGCAATAAGTTTGTCCACGGTAGGAATGCGCATGGTGCCAAGCAGGGTTAACAAAGCGATCACCACAATCGCCAACCAGTTAAGGATACTTTCTGCCACCTCTGGGACATTCCGGACGCGGCTCACAATAGCGTGAAAGCCCAGCCCAGCCAACATCGCTGTGGAGAAAGCAAACAAATATAGATACCGTGCTGGCGCTCGAAACAGATTGAAAACAGGCAGATGTAGAAGACCCAGATAGAGCGGATTCCAACGACCCAGGGCGAATAACAGTCCGAAAACAGCCATCACAGCGAAAAAGATCGCGGGCCTGACCCGTCGTGCCGTTATCCCCAAACGCGTTGGTGTGATGAACGGAGCGAGAAGTGCAAGCAGCAATGGCAACCATCCCACATAACCTACCAGCTCAACAGAAGTATTGGGATAGGGATTGCCAAGCACAAAGGGAGAGAGCAAGCTAACTAGATAAAGGGGATGTAGCGAGAAAGAGGTGAAAAAAGCTGGATCCAAGCCACTAGAGCGATTGGAAAATTGGGTCAGTTCATAGGTAGGCAGCAATTGGACCGCCGCCAAGGCTATTCCCAGCAAAATGGTGAAAGCGAAAAAGATCAAAAGCTTGACTTGAGGCCTTATTGCCCAACCCAGATACAAAGCATAGGCCATCATTGCCAGGAAAGTCAACAGGGCAATTTGCGGATGACCAGCCAGGAATTCCAATCCTATCATCAACGCAAGCAACGCCGCGTCACCCGCACGATGCTGGCGAGTATCACCTACCATAAATCGGTCAGTCAATAAGAAAAGCCACGGCAACCAGGCTGCGCAGGCAACAATATTAATGTGATTGAGATGCGCCACAAAGAAGCCGCCCAGAGCATAGACCAACCCGGAGCACAGCGCTGCCATGCGCCCTACTTTGAGCCGCCGTGCAAAAGCATAGGCTCCCATGGCAGCCCAAACAAAGTGCCCTAGGATGAAGATGTTGAGTGCAATGGGCACTGGCAGCAGAGCATGCAAAAGCAGATTGGGCGGATAAAGCGCCCCTAGCTCCCCCTCGGCTAACAGTGGATAGCCAGCGAAAACGTGTGGTGTCCACAAAGGCAGGGAAAAGCGCTGTAGTTCGGCCGCATAGACGCTACGTAGCGGATAATGCAAGCGAAAGATATCGCCAAAGTAGAAAATACCACCCAGCGTTGCCCTCCAAAAGACAGCCAGTACTAGGAAAATAATCACCAATACAGCTATCCAATCTTTACGGTCAGTCACGATGCCCTTTCACTCCTCACTATTTTAAGCAAGAGATGCTTTAACCATAGTTACCGTTCAGGTAGATGCTCATCGCCGAGGTTTCTGTGGGTGTAGGTTCCAAAGTCGCTGTTGGCTCAGGTGTCACCGTATGGGTGGGTGTCGGCGGTACCGGTGTATGCGTCTCCGTTGGCGTAGATGTCTCGGTCGGCGTGTACGTTGCCGTTGGCGTGTATGTTCGCGTCGGTGCAGTGGTCTCGGTCGGTACAGGTGTCTTGGTCTCTGTTGGAATAGGTGTCCTGGTAATGGTCGGTGTAGGCGTATAGGTTGGCGTGAGAGTCTGTGTACTTGTCGGTGTGGGAGTTCTGGTCTCCGTAGGCGTAGGCGTGGGGGTTGTCGTTGGAGTGCCGGTCGGCGTGGGTGTGCTTGTCGGAGTCACTGATGGCGATTGCGTGCCTGTTGGCGTAGGCAGGGGCGTAGGAGGCAGTTCTATCACAGTCAAATCATAACTGGCATCCGGATTATAGACCCCCTTGTTGCTAATTGTAGCCACGGCAACTGCCTCCGCCAGCGCCTTGAAGTAGACTTCAGAGCCCAGGCTTCCTGCCTGCGCATCATCGTTTTCATAGCGCTGTCCAGCTACGGACACGACGACCACGGTGTCCACACCAATAGCCAAGTCACTAGTAATCACCCCATAGACCCGACCAGCTTTGACGCGAAAGCTAACCCGGTCCGCATCTCCGTCCGGGTAGAAGTTGTGTCGCTGGGTCTCGCCCAGGGCAATTGCCTTTGGATTGACATCGTCTGGCTCAAAGGCATCCGTAAAGACCGGTGTAGGCGACATGGTGAACGTGGGCGTAGCCAGCAACTGTGCACGCAATGTCTCCCGTCGCGTTTCCGCTGTGGCAGTCAAGCCGACAGTCACGCCACGCGACCCATCATAAGTTCGTGTCCCCAGGTAGATTGCGGCCGCCAATGCCAGCAACGCCATGGCAAAAGCAACACCGCGCACAGGAATCTCACGCAGCGTGCCCAATGCGCTACGTATGTTGGCAAATTGCCCACCCTTGATCGCTTCCTGCAAAGCAGCGCGCATCTCTTGTGCAGACTGATAGCGGTCAGCAGGATTTTCCTGCAGTGCTTTCATCACCACCGCGCTTAGTGCTCGCGATACCTTGCGGTTCAAACGGTGAGGAGGCACGCGATTGCGCAAGTATAGCTTGCCCGTCAGCATTTCATACAACACGAGACCTAATGCATACAAGTCTGAGCGCTGATCCAAGTAGCCGGTACTGCTGGCCTGTTCCGGCGACTTGTACGCCGGAGTGCCGGGGTGAGCACGTGCTTCCTGCGTGCGCCTTGTTTCATGTCCTACCTGGGCAACGCCAAAGTCCGTAAGTTTGGCCTGCCCTTCCTTCGTAAGCAGGATATTGCTGGGTTTGATATCACGGTGGACAATGTCCCACTTCCAGATTGCATCAATCGCTTCACAAAGGTCTAGGGCAATGGCTACTGCGCGGGCTGGCTCCAATGGACCTTGAGCAAGCAAGCTTTTCAGACTGCCGCCATCCACATACTCCAGGATGAGATAGAGATCGCCTTCGTCGTCTGATTCTAACGAATAAGCGGTGACCACATTGGGGTGAGAAAACTTGCTGACGACCTGCGCTTCCTTGCGGAAGCGCCGTTTATAGTCCTCATAGTCCTCGGGGCTTACCTCGGCACTCTCATGCAGCAACTCCTTAATTGCTACATAGCGATCCATGCCTTCGTCGTAACCCAGGTATATCTTGCCAAAGCCGCCTTCGCCAATCTCAGTGACTACCTTGAATTTGCCTGCTAATACATCCCCTGCTTTCAGTCCCATAGGCTCTCTGCAAAAACCCACCTTGTCTTGTATTTTTAGATCATCCCCAGGAATCCCTTGATTCTCCTCAGCACTGCCTCGAAGATATCATCGGCAGCATTGAACCAAACAATCGCTGGATCATCCTCTCGGAACCAATTCGCTTGATGACGCACAAAGCGACGGGTATGACGTTTGATCAGCGCTACAGCTTCCTCTAAGGTTACCTCACCACGGAGATACATACCAATCTGGCGATAGCCCAGCCCAGACATAGATGGCAGATCGTAGCCATAGCCACGTGCGACCAAAGAGCGCACTTCTTCGACCAGGCCAGCAGCCAGCATCCGCTCCACTCGCTGATCAATGCGCTGATAGAGCAACTGGCGTGGCATGGTCAGGCCAATGGACAAGACCGAGTATGGGGGCGGCCGCACCTCCTGCGCACTGGAAATGGGCCGCCCCATCAAATAACAGACCTCCAAAGCGCGCACCACCCGTCGTACATTGCGCGCATCGATGCGCTCAGCGGCCACTGGATCCAGCTCGCTCAGGCGGCGGTGCAATTCCTCATAACCCTTGGCTGCTGCTTCGGCATAGAGCTGCTCGCGCAGACGCTGATCTGGCGGCACTCGCGGGATGCTAAGTCCCTCTAACACCGCTTTTACATACAACCCAGTTCCACCCACGAGCAATGGGATTCGCCTGCGGCGCTGGATGTCGTCTATCGCTGCATAGGCTAACTGCTGGTACTGCGCCAAAGTAAATACTTCATCAGGGTCCACGATATCCAGAAGATGATGCCGTACCCGCTGACGCTCTTCTACCGTCGGCTTGGCTGTGCCTATGTCCATATAGCGGTAGACCTGACGAGAATCGGCAGAGACCACCTCCACAGGCAACTCATCAGCCAGCCGTATGGCTAGCGCTGTCTTACCAATTGCTGTTGGACCTACAATGGCAATAAGGAGAAGCCCATCCGCCGTTGAGGTCATCCTTTCTCCATGACCGCGTTGCGAATCAAATCAATGCGCTGCAGGACTCCACCCGCCGAGAACTCCACGGCCACCACATCAATGCCCCACTCCACATCCCAATCACCCTTTTCCTGCAAATATTGGCGTGCCACAGTCGCCAGTCTTGCTTGCTTCTCAAAGGTGATGGATTCTTCTGGCGTCCCAAAAGCCGTACCCCGGCGTGTACGCACCTCAACAAAAGCAAGGCGCCCCTGATCATGTGCAATTATGTCAATTTCACCCTCTGGAGAGCGGTAATTCCGCTCCACAATCACGTAGCCAAGTTGCTGCAGATAGCGCATTGCCAATTCTTCGCCCCGCTGTCCGAGGGTTTGTCTTGTATTGGGCACCGCTCTATCCTCATACAACTGTTCCCCGCAAACTGGCGCTAATTGTAGCATATGAATACAATATGCACAAGTCAACAAGACCAACCCGAGCCATGAAAATTTGACAAAGCGAAATTTTGCGGTTACAATGTTTGTTGTTGTATGGCGCATTCGTCTAGCGGCCTAGGACACCTCCCTCTCAAGGAGGAGATCGGGGGTTCGAATCCCCCATGCGCTACCTTTCAAGCAGGGGAGCACAAGGCAGTGACTCCTGCGGATCTATGACGAGCATGCGAAGGGGAGTAGCTTCCCACAGCGAGGCCGTCAGCACGGCGCGTGTCGCCCGGCCCGCTGGTTGGTAGAGCAAATATAGGGGTTTCCAATGCGCTCTACTAATAAGCGAGACCTTCGGTTTCTTCTGTTGTCTGCGGAAGAGCCGAAGGTCTTTTGACGCAAAGCCCTTTAGGCATGCGCTGTAATATGAAAGCTTGGCATAGGAAATATCGTGTGACTTTTGATTGCCAGGAGATACATCATGACAAATAACAAGACAACCGCAGCCAGACATAATGAAGAGCTGCCCAATGGCTCGGCTAAATTGCACGCCCAGCCATTGGATACCCTAGTCCGCGCCCTACACACGGATCTCAATCTCGGGCTGAGCACACAAGAAGCGCAAAGGCGCTTGGCAATCTATGGCCCCAATAAGTTACAAGAGGCGGCAGGCGTTTCTTTTTGGAAGCTCGTCCTTGATCAATTCAAGGACTTTTTAGTATTGCTGCTGATCGCTTCAGCCCTGATTTCGATGGCCATTGGCGAGTGGGTTGATGCAGCCGCTATTCTCGCCATTGTCACCATCAATGCAGTGCTGGGAGTGCTTCAAGAATGGCGCGCCGAAAAATCACTGCAGGCATTAAAGCGCATGGCTGCTCCCACTGCAGTGGTCATTCGCGATGGCCACCAGGAAACCATCCCATCGGAGCAATTGGTTCCTGGTGACCTGGTTGTGCTCACCGCGGGCAACAATGTCCCTGCGGACTTGCGTCTGATCGAGAGTGTCAACCTGCGCATTCAGGAGGCCTCGCTGACAGGCGAATCTACTCCCGTTGAAAAGAACGCTTCGGTAGTGCTCGATGCCGATATCCCAGTTGGAGACCGCAGCAATAGCGCCTTCATGGGTACCGTGGTGACCTACGGTCGTGGCAAGGGCATTGTTACCGCAACGGGAATGCATACCCAGTTCGGGTTGATCGCCCAGATGCTGAGCTCGGTCAGTGCCGAGGAGACGCCGCTGCAAAGGCGCCTGGCCGAGTTAGGCAAGGTATTAGGAACCGCTGCGCTGGCTATCTGCGGCCTCATCTTCTTGATAGGTATCATTCGTGATACGCAGCCAGGTGTTGTCCTCACCCAGGGACTTGTTTCGTACTTTAGCACTCATCAAGGGGAAATCCTGGAGTTGTTCATGACTGCTATCAGTTTGGCCATTGCGGCTGTGCCCGAAGGACTGCCTGCCGTGGTGACCATCTGTTTGGCTTTGGGCATGCAGCGCATGGTTCGCCGGCATGCACTGCTGCGCCGTCTTCCTGCTGTGGAAACGCTCGGCACCGCTACTGTAATCTGTTCCGACAAGACAGGCACATTGACCCAAAATGAAATGACCGTAACCCAGGTCTGGGTTAATGACAAGCTATATCATGTTACTGGCCAAGGATACTCCCCATATGGCGAATTCAAATTGGATGGCCAGCCCGTTGAGCCACGCTCTATCCCACCACTATGGCTCCTACTACAAGGTGCCCTGCTATGCAATGATGCGCATCTGGAGCGCATTGAGCAGAACAACAGCGAAGCAAAAGAGAGCTGGCGCATGGTCGGCGATCCCACGGAAGGCGCTCTCGTAGTGCTCGCGGCAAAGGCGGGCCTGTGGCGAGAGCAATTGGAAAAAGAGCAGCCGCGTGTGGCGGAAGTGCCATTTGATTCTGCCAGCAAGCGCATGACCACAGTACACGCTGTGCATGGAGAGAATCCTCCCTTCAGAGCATATGTCAAGGGTGCTCCGGATATCTTGCTGCAACTATGCAGTCACGTTCAAGATGATGGGCAGTTGCGCCCCTTGACAGAGGAGATGCGCTCCAAGATCCTCGCGGCCAACGACGCCATGGCCAGCCAGGCATTGCGTGTGCTAGCAGTAGCCTATCGCCCAATACACGAGGGAAAACCGCTGGATTGGACTGAAAAGCGCAACTTGGTCTTCCTGGGCCTGACCGGTATGATCGACCCACCCCGTCCTGAGGCCTATGATGCTGTTGCTACCTGCCGGCGAGCAGGAATCAAAGCGGTGATGATTACAGGTGACCATCAAGATACAGCCGTTGCCATCGCCAAAGAGCTAAACTTTCTTACCAGTGGTCACCTGGCTCTTACCGGATCAGAACTGGATCGGATAAGCGATGAGGATTTTATCCAAGTCGTAGGCAATGTGGACGTTTATGCCCGTGTCTCGCCAGAGCATAAGGTGCGCATTGTAGATGGATTGAAAACGATTGGCCATGTAGTAGCCATGACGGGCGACGGAGTAAACGATGCCCCTGCCCTGAAAAGGGCCGATATCGGCATTGCCATGGGCATTACGGGCACTGATGTAGCCAAGGAGACCGCCGACATGATCCTTACCGACGACAACTTTGCTTCTATCGTCGCCGCCGTTGAGGAAGGACGCATCATCTACTCCAATATTCGCAAATTTGTCTACTACCTGCTGTCCTGTAATGTTGGCGAGATTTTGGTCATATTCCTTTCCATGTTGGCGGGCTTACCTATACCATTACGTCCTATCCACCTTCTGTGGCTGAACCTCGTCACCGATGGCCTGCCTGCCTTAGCCTTGGGGCTGGAGGCAGGTGAACCGGATATCATGGACAGGCCGCCACGCCCGCCGCGCGAACCAATTATCAACCGCGAAATGATCTGGAACACCACCGTTCAGGCAGTGGCTATCACCACATCCACGCTAGGTGGATTCGTGCTTGGCCTGCGCCTTTACCCGGATTCCTTGATCGCAGCACAAACGATCGCCTTCGTCACCCTCATTTCAGCCGAACTATTTCGGGCTTACACGTCGCGCTCGGAGCGTTATCCCTTGCTCAAACTTGGCGTTTTTAGCAATCGCTATATGGTTTGGGCTACGCTCAGCTCATTCTTGCTTATGCTGGCTGTGGTCTATTTGCCGCTGCTCGAGCCCATCTTCTACACTTTTGAGTTGCCCTTGCGCGATTGGTTAACCATCCTGCCTCTGACGCTAATCCCATCCATTGCTGCCGAGTTGGCCAAGTGGATCCTATCTCGCCAAGCGCGGAGTGCGCCTAGCCCTAGCAGAGCATGAGCCAACTTTTGGTCCAGAAGTACATCATAGCCCAGAACCTCTTTTGACAACCGTTCATAACGCAGTAAAATAAAGCTGTCCCTGCAATGCCGGAAGAGGAGGACAGCCATGAAATGGAAACATTGTGCTCTGCGATTTCTAATTGTTTTGATAAGCATCCTAGTTATTAGTGCGTGCAAGAAAATCGCCCCTACACCAACTGCAACCCCGACCCAGGCGGCTGTACAGCCAACCCCAACGGAAGGCACTATAACAGCACCCCAAGAAGTTCACACTGCCCGAGAGGCTGTACTATCCTACCTCAGAGAGCAACTCGGCGCGGATGCACCAGCGGTGGGATTGCCTTGGTCTGAAGAACGCGCTACCCCACCCGGGTTGATCGGGGCGGAGACTTACCGCTACATTGCGGGAGATTGGATTATCACCATCTCTTATCCGATCACATCCCCGGAAATGGTATTGTATCAGGTTGTGATCACCAATTTATCCACGGGCTTTCAGTGGTTGGGTGCAGTTGACGCAACGGGCAACGTCAAAAAGCCCGCTGCTGAGATATCTGATCCAGTTCTGGCTGCCCGCGACCTGGTTTTGACCTACCTCAGTGCGCAGTACAAAGTGCAGATTCCCTTGGCCGAATTGACGTGGACACGGACGCGCATTACTCCAGAGGGCTTGGTCGGTGCAGAAACATACCAATACCGTGCTGGTGAGTGGGTAGTTACCATTTCCTATCCTATAGTCGCACCTGGCCAAGTTACTTACAAGGTGAGCGTTGTGAACGAAAGCACTGGCTTTCAGTGGCAGGGCGAAATCGGAACAGATGGGGAGGTAAAAGAAGGCACCAGTCAAGGGAGAGGTAAACCCGTTGTGGGTTGGTATGGTCGGGCCATTGGCCTGCCCCTGGACGCACAGTTCGATGATTACCTCGCCCTGGAGCCAGAGGGCACGGGCAAGATCGGCTTGCAGGGTGCAAATCCGACAATCGAGGCCCAACTTAAGGAACTGCGCACCTTGGGGACCTACGCGCATTTCTGGGGCACGCTCACCTGCGATGTGCCCGATTACGGTGGGTGTCAGCTTGTCGTAACCCGCTTACGACGAGAAGGACTGGACACGCCTTCTCCTCCGGAAAAAGTGGAGCGGTGGGAAGGAAAGATTATCAGTATCCCTGCGGCGGAATACGATGACTGTTTCATCTTGGCAGGCGATTTCCCGGTGCGGTATGGTATTGACAGCAGTGACGCAGCGCTTGATGCACAGTTGCAGAACCTGCGTGACACCGGAACCGCTATACGAGTGTGGGGACAACTCACCTGCGGCATCACGGATGTGAATCGCTCGCAGATTCAGGTGACGGCTATCGAGGTGCTTGGTGGTTCCCAACAGCCCACACCTTCAGCGATGGTGGCGGAAGGCTGGGTAGGCAAGATCATTGCGCTAGACCCGGGGACACAATACGATGATTGCTTCCAGCGCGATGATGGCCAGCGCTATGGCATTGAAGCGAAAGATGCGAAACTGGCGGCGCGGCTAGAAGCACTTCGTACGGAAGGCATCAAGGTGAGCATATGGGGGCAGATATTCTATAATGTATCTGATGTCGAAGGGCGGCGGATTCTGGTGACAGAAATCGAGCCTGTAGAATAGTTGGAGCACAACATGGGTCCACACACCCAGGCATAAGCACACGAAACCTTACCCTACTGATAGAACGAGGAGGACAGAGGTCATGCCAGGCAAAATCATCACCGAATTCCAGAAAGAACGAGCAGCATTGAACGAACTCGTAATGCAGTACGCAGATTTGAACATCAAGAGGTTCTATAGCCTGGATTCCCAAGCCTATCGTGAAGGTGCGCTCCCAAGAGATGTGAAGGAACTGCTGGGTCTCGTCGCTTCTTTAGTACTGAGATGCGATGATTGCATTCGCTATCACATTATTCGCTGCCACGAAGAGGGCGTGTCAAGCGAAGCATTGGTTGAAGCTCTTGGTATAGGTCTGGTGGTGGGAGGCTCCATTACGATCCCCCATCTGCGCCGTGCTCTACAAGCATGGCATGAATTGCAGGAGTCGGGTGCCAAGTAGCCCAAAAGCTCATAACTAGAAGGAGCCAAAAAGATGCGCAACCCTGTTATATGGTGGGCAATTTCAGCAGCACTGATCGTTCTGCCAGTGATTTGGATCGGCATAAAAAAGAAAGACCCCTTTTTCATCCTGATCGATGAACGCAACCGCTATAGCCTCAGTCAGTTCCAGATTGTGCTGTGGACCATCCTCGTGCTGTCCTTGCTGTTTGGCGTTTTCTTCGCGCGCAAGTTTGCACCCAGCTCCGTAGCCAACCCACTGGCCATTGAAATCCCAGACGAGTTGTTGATTGTGATGGGGATTAGCGTAGGCACCACCACCATCGCCAGTGCCATTAAAGCCAACAAAGACGCCACGAGGGCAGCCAAGATCAGAACGAGGCAAGCCCGATCAAATGAACCGGTTTTTCACGCCGCAACGACGAAGATAACCCGTTCGTTCTGGGATCTCATTATGACAGAAGAGGGCAATCCCGGTGCAGTCGAGAGGATCGATCCCACCAAGTTCCAAAACCTCTGGCTCACTCTGATCGTGGTTGTGGCCTATGCCGGGGTTGCCATCACTGTATTTGTGCCCAGCGAGGTATACGCTGCGACTTGCAAGTTGCCCGGATTCAGCAGCCAATTGACCACCCTCTTGGGCATCAGCCATGCTGGCTATCTTGCCGGGAAATTGCCCAATAGGGATTAGAAGCTGCTGCTTGAGCTGGACTACAGTCTGGCCCTATCCGTCAGATTCGTGCTTCATTCTAATCGCACTTCCACCACAACCATACGGTGATCGGAAGCAGTTGAATCCAATACCTGTGCGCTTATAGGCTTCAGCCCGCGCACCCAAACGTAGTCAATGCGCTCCTCTGGCTGCTCGGATGGCGAGGTGGGCAGCGGCTCAAGGCCAATAGCAACGAAGGGATCAACAAAGCCTGCTTCGGTCAGCCGCTGATAGACGGGAGAATCAGGCGTGGCATTCAGGTCACCACCAAAAGCTGCTGCTCCCTGTCCCATGAAGGCCAGGGCTTCGCTCAACTGAACGGCTCTTTCCCCCGGTTCCAGGCCAAACCAGGTGCCATAGATATCCAGTTTCTTTCCTCCAACCTTGAGACGTGTGCACATGATGGCTGTCTGCTCTAGACGGCTGGTCAGAAGCTGACCTTCAGCCTTCTCCAGTGGCAGGCGATAGAGCATGGCAACACCGGTCAGATGCTCTATCGTTGGTTGGTAAAATACTTCCATGCGCAGGCGCCGGGCCAGCCAAAGTGCATCATCCACACAGTAACTGGTGATACGGCCTGTATCCACCTCCTGCAAAGCCACCACATCTGCGCCACTCTCCTCGATCGTCTTTGCCATCTCTTCCAGGGAGAATCTCCAGGTACTGTTGTAGCCATAGTGAATGTTGTAAGTACCTATGCGGACGTTCTGTTCGGCTGTCTTCATCCTTGGCGAGGGCGGGAAGGCAATTGCCACGCTCAAGGCCACCAGCAGCACAATTGCTCCTACCACCCACCGCTGCGTGCAATAAGTGAAGGGTTCTGGAAAACGTAACCCCCTGAGCGTAGCAGGAAGCATGTATACCAAGGTAGCCACGAGAAATATGGGCAGTCCAGCGTCACGGAAGAAATCCAGAGTATAGGCATAAGTGAAAGCAAAAGCATAGGCAAAGTTGATCAATAGGAAAAAGAGAAAGCCCAATGCCAGATATATCCCCACTCGCTCCTTGCCACCCTTGCGCTCATGCAACATAGAAGGAAGAGCGAGCAGGGCAACCCACTGCATCAATAAAAGAGAACCCGCTGCCAGTAATCCCTCGGCCAGATAACCTACCGCCACACTGCCACAGGCAAGGAGCAAGAAGACCACCCCCCAGGCCCTAGCTTGTCCTCGCCATGAGTGCGATGTGCTCTGCACCCCATACAGGAGGGGCAATAACGTAATGAGCAGCAGCAAAGGCATCAGCATGGCATAGCTCGAAGCACTCCAGCGCGCTAGCGCATGGGGTAGAGAAAGCAGTGAGGTTTCCAAGAACAAGAATGCCCCGATAGCCAGCCCGCCCAGAAAGCCGATGCCTGCCTGCGGCGCTTCCTTTCGTGAGAGATGGTCAACGAAAAGGCTTGAGAGGAAAAGCAACCCAGACAACAGGCACTGCACAGGCAACCACCATGCACGGAGCGTGATGTCGTAGGTATTCCCCGCGGCCCGCAACAGTTGGTCAACTGCCAGCGCGATAATCCACGTCCAAGGGAAAATATCGGGAGATTCTTGCAGCAGATAAGCAGTGTATAAGCCACCAGCAGCGACGATGAACAGCGAACTGTAGAGCCGAATCTGTGGATCATTCCATGTCATGGGAATTCTGGCCAGGAAAACCAGCCAGGCAGTGATAAGAGGTAACTGCCGCGAAGAACCTCGCCCTGCAAAGAGGGGCATCGAGAAAGCCAGAAAGACCAATAGGTTGGCGCTGATAGCATAGAGTGTCAACGGGCCAGCAAAGATCGCGTCGTAGATGACGCCAAATAGCACCGAGAAAAGCACGCGCACAGCCTGTATGAAAAAGAGGAAAATAGATGTTGCCTCTACCAGACGTATCAATGGCTGTCTATTCATAAAACCTCCTTGGTCACAAAAGCGTGTTCTACTCGAATGAACACCCCTGAGAATCTGCAATATGTGCGGTGATGAAAGAATAGGCTCGGGCCCATACTGCCTCCCGTTCGCTGTCCACCGTGATAGCATGGCCTGAGTTGGACCACCACACAATTTCCTTATCATCTGTTCCCAGGCTATCGAAGATGATTTGGGCACTGTCGGCAGGGATGGTCCGATCACAACGACCCTGCATGATCAGTACGGGCACTTTCACCTGCCCGAGAGAGGCACGCGCTTCCCGCAACAGATGATTGACCTGTTCGCCAAAGACAAGGGGGACACGCCGATAGAAAAATACTCTGTCCTTGGCATTGGGATCAGTCAGGTCCAGTTCCCCACTGGAATGATGCCATTTGACGAAATGCTTGATAATGGGCAGCAGTTTCAACCGCCAATCGCTGAGATACGCCGGCGCAGCCATAACGATGGCTCCCGCAATGGGATGGCGTGCTGCCAGATACAGGGTGAGCAAGCCACCTACGGACAACCCGGCGACAAACACACACGTACACTGATCTTGCAGCCGGTATAGCCCCTCCTCAGCGGAAGCCACCAGGTTATGCCAGCTAGTCCTAGCCAGGTCCTCGGGACTGGTCCCGTGGCCAGCGAGACGCACACCGAGCACCGTCAGTCCCTTAGCAGCCAGATATTCCCCCATGGGGCGCATTTCAGGCGGGCTGCCCGTACCGCCATGGATGAGAAGACAACCAACTGACCCACCGGGAAAGAAAAAGGGATTTAGATTTGGCATCACCTTTTTAACCGAAAAAAAGAGGAACAAGGTAGCATTATAGCCACAGGCATCCGGTTCTGCACAACTTTATAGCGTGTTCACATTCCCTTCTATTCTTAACTATTTATATCTCCCCCACTTGATCTTTTCGGGCTTTTCTTCCTTTTCCTTCTTGTCAGATAGCGGTTTCCTAAACAATAGCAAATATTTGAACCCTCTTAAGAAGAAATTAAATTTTTTTGCCCGATAATGCCAAAGGCCTGTATGAGAACTTTGACCACGCCTTACTACACATACTATATCTACAGGTTCAAAGCGTTTCTCGAGCATACTATATATCCTAAAACCGACAGGAGTAAATTTCCTTCTGACCCATTGATCCCCAATTAACCACCCCACAACTTTCCCAGGTTTAAGGATCCGATAAATCTCAAGAGCCACCTTTTCCAGTTCCTCGTAAAACCGCGGGTCTTCTGCAGAGATCTTGCCGATATCAGCAGGGTCATCTGAATAATTAACATTATCCCCGTACGGAGAATCTATGAAAACCATGTCGACAGAATTATCCTCCAAAGGTATCTGGCGGGAATCATTCTTTATTACCTTGGGATGCTTGGGATTGATATCATACCCAATGACTTTCCTGCCCTCTTCCTCACAAACGTCAACGGTCGTGCCGCTACCAGCCATCGGATCAACCACTAAATCCCCGGGCTTTGTGTACCTCTGTATCATATTCCAAATAATAAACGCAGGAGTTACGCCTTGGAATTTATTATCGCCCTTTGGTTTTTTCCCATAGCTTTGCGTTGGATAATCCCAAAGAGTGGTTGTTTCAAGAGACGGTTTTTCATCTTCTATTTTTTTCTGCTCCACTAGCTCGCCTTTTTCCGCAAAGAGACTTAGTGGTAACTGACCCTTAGTTCTCATCTGCTTTTACTCTCCAACAACTCCCGCAAATCAGAGATGAACTTGTCGAACTTCTTGACCTTATCACTCTCTTCTATCTCTTCTTCACTCATTATATAACTCCCATCAGTGTCTGTTTCAACAATGGCCCTCCCCTTCTTAATAGGTTCCCTGACGCTCAACGTTTTATCCTCATCTGGAGTAACAAAGAATACTTTGATATGCCTGGTGACCTTATCCTGACTCAATTTGATTTTCCAATAACCAGTTTGAGCAATCCTTTCCCGCAAAGTGACCTTGCTGGAAACCACAGCAACTATATTACAATGCTTCGGGTCATAAATGACTAAGTCCACATCTGGGAGATGTGCTCCGAACTCACCGTAATCTACCAGAAGATTTCGTTTAATCCGACTGAGTTCCTCCGGAAGGTTACTGCTATTAGCCCTTTCTAGAACATTACCTTCTATGATTTTTAAACCTAGAGCTTCTATGTCGTCTGTTATTATATGCCTAACAAGTTTCTCAAGATTTTTCCCCTTAAAAGCACGCCAAGACTGTTCATGATCCTTGCCAGGAGTCTGCGACTTTAACCAATCTTGCTTGTGGATGATTTTTGCCTCTCTAAGCAATTCAGAGATGTGTTTATAAGCATCTTCCCTATATTTCTTTTTGAATTTTTCGTAAAGGTTTAACAAATCAGAAAATCTCATGTTCAAATTCCTTATTTGTTAGATTTTCACCAGGTTTGCATCGAGCAAACCAGAAAGCATAGGAACCAAGGAGAAAAAGTCATACACAGATGCGCGATCAGAAACCAGGCGTATGTCCCTATTTGCAAGTTTAGATTGTCCAATACGCTCAAGCCTCTCTATGCTGGTATGTACGCCATGGCCTGACCTGTGAGAATTTTCATCTAGCAAAATCACTCTCAACGGGATAGACAATGTGCTGGCACTTTAGTTTAGCAAATGATCGAGATAATCTTTACTTAATTTTCACCCATCCCAGTGGCTGTAGTATACACTCACAACTAACTATAGGTCAACTCTACATTGCGCTTGCTCCTCGATGCAACGCATCCAGTCGTTCTCTGAGCGCTGCGACCTGCTCCTTACCCAGAGGGTAGAAGCGCAGCGAGAACCAAAAGACCGCCAATGCGGCGAGCGGCAGCAGGCTCATGCCTATGCGGATGCCCATACTGACAGATGGCGGTTGGATCGTCAGAGTAGCATTGTAACCGCTTAGGCTTAGCACCAAACTGCTGGAGCCACCAATCAGCACCATAACCAACCGCTCGATGAAAGCGTTCACCCCAAAATAACTGCCCTCCCGCCGCTGGCCAGTGCGCAACTCATCCTCGTCTATCACATCGCTGAGCACAATATCACGCACCAAAGTAATGCCAGAGTTGGCTGCGCCAACGCATAGGATCATGATAAGGGCTTGAACCAGATTGGACACGACCACGACGGGCAGCATGAAAAGGACAAACAGGCTTACAGCCAAAGCCAAAGTATTCCTGGAACCCAGACGCAGGGCAACTTTCCTCCACAGGGGATAACAAGCCATCGAGGTAGCGAACATGCCGAGAAAGATCAGGCTCATCTGTTCCTCTGGCGCATGAAGCACATACTTGGTGAAGAATGGCACCATGGCCGAGAGCCAGCTCCAGATGTAACAGATCATCAGATTGGCACCGACAAATGCGAGGAACGAGCGATTAACAAGAGTCTGCTTCAGGGCATCCACAAATGGCAACGCTTCCGCTGTACTGCTCTTCTTGCGCTCCTTGCTGCCGAGAAGAGAGAATGCGAAGGCGCTGGCACCAATAAGCCCTAGAACTAGCCCCGCCATTTTCCATCCACCCAGCTCGCCAAACTGCCTAGAGAAAGAGCCTACTAGAACGGGCATGATCGCCACACCCAATGCTGTGCCAATCATTGCTGCCACCTGGCGGTAGATGGACACTTCTGTCCTTTCCCTGAGATCCTCAAAAGCCTCCGGGAAGAGAGCCGTGTACGTTACGCTGACCGCAGTATACACTAAGTCAAACAAGGCGATGACCAAGGCGAAATAGAGGAAGATGCCGCTATGGGATGGGTTAATGAGAGGGCGCCCTCCTAACGGCGGAGACCAAACCAGGAAAAAGAGCAGAAAAGTAAGGGGCGTGCCAAGCGCGATATAGGGGATACGCCGTCCCCAGCGAGTGCGTGTACGATCCGAGATCAAGCCAATGAGCGGATCATTGATGGCGTTCCACACGCCATAGGAAATGGCAAAAGCCAAGCTCACCATTTGGGGAGCAAGACGCACAACATCGGTATAGAAAAAGATGAGGAATGTCTGCACCGTATTGAAAAAGAGGGCTTGCCCTAAATTACCTACGCCATAAGCTATTTTTGCGAATCTGCTTCTCATGGCAAATGCTCCTTCCAGATTTAGAATGATGTTACCGGACAATGTTCACTTGTCTTCCTCCACCACCTCCAATCCGGCAAGTCGAGCTGCCGCTACGAATTCCCTTCTCCAATCTCCTACAAAGCTAACCCTATGCCAGCCAAAGGTCATCCAGTCATAGTTTTCGAGGATCTTTCTCGCATCACTTTCCACAAGCACCTTCGTAGCACATCCTTTTTCATCCACAATTTGGCCGATGATCTTCCCATGTCGAAGCGCAAGTTTCTTCTCCAACATGCTGACCTTGATTGTGGTGAGGTCTTCCCCCGCTGGGAATGTCACTCTGGGCACGGCCCCGATGAAGTGAGATTCCCCGTGGTGCACAATGTCATAGCCAACGGAGATTCCCTCCGGCCCATAAAGCTTATTAGAAGCTAAACAATGGAGATAGATGACCTGATTGTGGGCTAAATCCAGGCAATGGTTGGAGACGAAACCAGGCCGGCCAAACAAGGAGCGGCCCAGCAGTGCGCTAATGTTGGAATCCAGATCCGACTCGCAGGTAGCGGTAAAGCCATCATTGAGCAGTTGCGAAAAAGCCAAGCAAGGGAAAGCAGGCAGATACCCTGCAATCAGCAAGGTACCACAATCAGGGGTGACAGAAATAGCGTCTATTTCTTCAGCTAGTCCCTTTATCGCGAGGTACAGCCTTGCTGCATTGATAATAGCCTGGTGCGTGGATTCCACTTTCTTGGCTTCCCTAATCCATCTCTCGGCTATTTCCTCAGCCCTTTGCTCGCTGACTTTTTCATAGCATGTAGAAATTTCTTGTGGATCCCTCCTCACCAGTTCCAAACCAAAAATTTCCTTCATGTTCTTCCGATATCTCTCTTCGTCCCTGCGCCACTGATGCGCTTGATCTACCCCCGTCAAATCGAGATAAGAGCCCTCCTCCTCTGAACTTATCTGCCCCATGATTGTCATCAGGTACTCTACCTGCTTTTGTGACATGCATGCCAGATCAGGAGCTGCCAATTCCATAACCCCTTGCAAATTGAAGGCTATTTCATCTGGGGCATAGACGAGGACCTTTTTACCCTTGAGGCGAAGCAAGGCTTGCATCACCTGGAGTGCCCATTCTACATCCTCGAAATCCGTTGAGGAGACTGGAAGCACCCGCAGTGCCTTGCCCTTAATTCGCTCGTAGGTTTTGATGAATGTATGGTCTCCTCCATAGACATAGTTAGCCAAGATAGATAGCTTCCCAAGTTGAAGAAATTCCTCCCCTGCCTGTACAATCGCTGGATCGCCATAATGTCCGATGGCATACACAAAAAGTCCATCTGCTCGCTTTATTTCCCGTTTAATCCTTTCTACCTCAGCCGGCTCATGTTTGGTAACGATCTCTCCACCGGTGAACTCTATATCTGGAAAGCTCTTTTTCAATCTCTCCAGCGTCGCTGCCTGAACTTGCTCATTTTCAAAACCAACATAAGGCCAACCTGCTTCCCAGTTCGGCTTGCTGATGAAAACGGTGTAAATGTTCATCTCTTTTCCTCCTCAACACAAGCTCTCACCTTGCACTGTGTCCCCATCTCACAGGCGATGCGCGTAGTAACCCCTAATCGCATCTAGACGCCCCAATTGCGCCCCTCCCAGCCAGAGCTGCATGATTTTCCCATCTCGCCAGTATTTCTCCAGGTGATAATCGTGTGCGTAGCCATAAGCACCCATCAACTCCATTGTCTTGTTGGCCACCATCACCGCCACCTCCGAGGCATAGACCTTGGCGATGCTGGCGCGTGAGAGGTTCAGCGTCGAGTCTTGAGGCCCATAGAGTTCGGGGTGATCGTACTTGTAGGCTGCCTGCAAGCAGAAAGCACGTGCAGTCTCGATGCCTATGGCCATGTCCGCCAGCATGCAGGCGCCTATAGAGTGCTCGCGGATAGGTCGCCCAGCCACCACCCGCGCACCAGTAAACTTGAGGACCGTCTCAAAGATGCCTTGAGCATTGCCCACGGACATGGCTGCGCTGCCCAAGCGTCCAACAATTAGGTTCTGGTGAAACAGGCGTGCATCTTGGGCTGGGCCAGCAGCGCGAAATTCCCTGGGGACTCGCACATTGTCTAGGAAAATTGCGCTGTTGCGGTCAGCATGTAAGCCGGCTTTGCGCTCGTAGGGACCAAACGAAAGCCCTTTAACACCGCTTGGCACATAGATGAGAGCAAGCCCCTCATCCCCTAATTCGGGATCAGTCGAGCATACTATCAGATAAGCGTCAGCTACGCCGCTATTGGAAGCCCACAATTTCTGTCCATTGAGCACCCACTCCTCCCCCTCCAGACGGGCAGTGGTGCGGATCATGCGACCTTCCAAAGCAGGGTTCTCGATGTCACAACCTCCACCTCCTGTTGTGCCACCCGGCTCTGTCATCGCAAAGCAGCCCATCCTCAGCTCTCCACTACAGAACTCTGGCCCAAAACGATCGAGCACAGCCTGGTTGGCGGCCCAGATAGCAGGCATGAAAGGCCACAGACTGCAGGCCAAAGCCACCGCAATACCGCCATCACCACGGGACAGTTCCTCCAGGCATAGACTAAAAGGTACCATCCTGGTGATGCCTGCTCCTCCGTATCTCTCTGGCCAGATAGCGGCCTGAAAGCCGATGTCTGCCAACCCCTGCAGGATCTTGCGCACCAACACGTGCTCTTCATCCTCATCTATAAGCAAGCGTACGGGCATAATCTCAGCTTCCACATAAGCACGGATGGCATCGCGCAGGAACAAATCCCCCTCTTCCACTACCTCAAGCAAAACCTCATCACGGTACATCGTTCTCCTTCACAGATAGGGTAGAAACCTATTGTATAGTAACAATCCAGTTCACGCTGGATTAGGCATTATTGTCAATGAAGGCTTACATGAGAAAACAATGAACAGGATAAATAGAATAACCAGACTGAATGACGCGGCATTGGGCCAATGGGCATCAAGGTGAAAACGCAACATGAGAACGAAGGGGATAGGACAGAGGGATACTGCCATAAGAAGCCACTGGTGGCAATAGCATGTCAGATGAGGCCAGGTAACGAGCTCGTCATGCCACCTGTGCCTGCAAGCACCCGGCCAAGAGGAATAGCCTGCCCGGCACGAGACTTCGATTTCGGTCTTCGCACAGAACACAGTCACTGCCCCCTCCGAGTCAGAAGCAGTTGTCAACTCAACTGCATTATAGTGGCAGGAAACAGAAAAACAAAATCTGCTGATATGTACAAGAAACAGGGATAGCAAACGGTAGGAGGGTAAAACGCAGGACACTCATATCTACTAACTCGCCGATTTGACAGTTTGGACAATTTGTGCTACTATATAAATGCAAAAATCATTTAGATACACATAGTATTTAGAGACTATCTAACTGAGACGATTCTTACCGTTATTCGAGAAGATAAGGAAAGGAGGTGAGAAGTATGCCAAAAGGAGATCGCACTGGGCCATTTGGCATGGGGCCCATGACTGGGAGGGCAGCTGGTTACTGCGCTGGCTACGGCATCCCTGGCTACATGAACCCTGTGCCAGGACGTGGCTTGGGTCTAGGTTTTGGTGGTGGCTGGGGCAGAGGCTTTCGCTGGCGCCACTGGTATTACGCCACAGGGCTTCCAGGTTGGATGCGCTTTGGGTACGGGCCAGCCTGGGGCTGGGGAGTGCCACCAGTAACCCAAGAACAAGAAACCGAGATGCTAAAGGCACAGGCCAAGGCCTTGCAGGAGCAACTTGATGCCATCAATAAGCGCCTCGAAGATCTTGGGAAGGAGGGCTGAGGCAAACAGGAGCGGGCCGTGGCAACGCAAGCGGTCCGCTCCTTCTTCCTAACCGTGCAATGAGTGTGGAGAAAAGGGGTTGGAGTGAGCATCATTGACAAACTGTTGAGCAGTTTGAGAGTCAACGCACCAGTGCATGATGTGCGCATCGGCGTACATTGGACAGCTGTAGCTGTGAGGACGACATGGGGAATACGTGTGGGCCTTGCAGCGGTGCCACATGCACAGGAGAGCCACTGTGAAGGACAGCCTTCTGTGCGGCGAGCTGGCTATCTGCTAGAGCGCAGCTCATTTGAATTGGCAGAGCTAATCCGCTCAGATAGCCTTACTGAGGCAAGCGTTGGCTTAGCAACAATGAATGCCCTCTTGGACGTGGACAAAGCGTGCTGTATTGAGGCGAATGCTGAGGAAATTCTCGTCAAACAAGGCGCCGGCAAGCGCGTGGTGATCGTAGGTCATTTCCCTTTTATCCCACGTGTCCGCCAAGTGGCAGAAAAGCTGTCGGTTCTGGAGTTACATCCTCGAGGTGAGGATCTGCCAGCTGCTCGTGCAGAGGAAATAGTACCCCAAGCCGATGTAGTTGGCATTACTGGTAGCACGCTGGTCAATCACACCTTTGAGGATCTGCTTTCTCTGTGCCAACCCAGTGCCTACGTGCTTGTCATGGGTGGTAGCACGCCGCTTTCGCCATTGTTTTTCGACTACAATGTGAATGCGTTGGCTGGTGCGCTTGTGGTAGATGCGGAAGGTGCTTTGCGCGCTGTAAGTCAGGGGGCAACCTTCCGGCAGATTCCAGGCAAACGGCTATTAGCAATGCTCCGATGACTTGGGAAGAATGGGAAAGGAGGTGAATGAGGTGCCGGGTTTTGATGGTACTGGCCCGCGAGGTGAAGGGCCATTGACTGGTCGGGGTGAGGGATATTGTGCGATTCGACTCCCTGATCCAGTATCAAGGCAACCTGTTTTTGGGTTTGCAGGTTTGGCCGGCGTGCCTGTAGGGTTGTACCCTCGCATCGGCGGGGCGCTACCCATTCGCTCATCGCTGCTTGGATTCTATCCAAGGAGATGGATAAGGCGCGGTCGAGCCTTGCGGATGGGCCGTGGACATGGCAGGCGCTTTTTCATGCGAGTTTGGTGATGGAACTTGCTAGGGTGATCGAGATGGAGAGTTTGGGGCAGTTGTTGGCGAAAGGGTTATGATCTGCCCACTGTAGACTATAACTCGGAGAAGCAGAAGATGAAGATCGTCGTTACAGCGAATGGGAATGATCTAGACGCTCAGGTCAGTCTGGTGTTCGGACGCTGTCTTAGTTTTGTTTTCGTGGATACGGAGACGATGGCGTTCGAAGCAATCCCCAATCCAGCCCTATCTGCACCAGGCGGGGCAGGGATTCAGGCTGCCCAATTCGTCGTAGAGCATGGCGCGGAAGCTGTGTTGAGCGGCAACGTAGGGCCAAATGCTTATGGGGTGTTCCAGGCTGCCAATGTGCCGATTTATTGGGTCAGCGAGGGCACGGTACGGCAGGCCGTGGAGGCATACAAAGCGGGTAAGCTCCACTCCGCTACACAGGCAAACGTGCAGGCTCATACGGGCTTGGGTAAGCGGGGGGCTGACAGTGGTAGAGGTGGTCGTTATGGGAGAGGACGAACCTGAGCAGTGTTGCTTAGGAGGTGAGGAACGTGTTGTATGTGGATAGCGCGCGTTGTACAGGATGTGGCTTATGTGTGGATGCCTGTCCCAATGGCGCGATACAATTGGTGAATCAGGTAGCCAGCATCAATGCGGAGCTGTGCCAAGAATGTCAGGCTTGCGTAGAGGCTTGCCCACAGAAAGCAATTGGTCCAGCAGAGGAGCGCCCCACTGTGGTCGAAGGTGAGGTGATTAGGGTGCGCGAAAGCCTGCCCGTGGTGCAGCAGCCAGTTTCTGTGCCTATTCGCCCCGCAAGGCGGCCATGGTCTTATAACTTGAGCGTGGCTCTGGCTTTCTTGGGGCGAGAGGTTGTGCCGCAGGCGGCTTCTTACTTGCTGGAAGCCTGGGAGCGCAGGCGGGCTGTACCTGCTTTTCGTGAACGATCAACCGATTTCCTCTCGTTATTGAGTGGTTGGCGGGGTGGCGGCCACAGACAACGCCAGCGGCAGCGCCGCGGCCGCTGAGTGGCGCTGGAAAGTGGAGCGCAGATGCCTATATACGAATTCCGTTGCCAAGCTTGTGGTGCGAAGTTTGAGGTCTGGTTGCGCACCCCTCAGGACGTAGTCGCCTGTCCTGCCTGTGGTGCTACTTTGCTGGAGAAACAGGTTTCCGCACCGGCAGTGGTGGGCACCAGAAGCAGTGACGAGGTTGGGCGCACCTGCTGTGGTCGCGAGGAACGCTGTGAGCGACCGCCTTGTTCCGATGGTGGCAATTGCTACAGACAATAATAGAGCGAAGGAGGTAATAGCATGGGACGTGATATAGGATATGGCGCTGGCCAAGGCGGGGGTCGTGGACGTAAGGGCGGTCCCAAAGCCGCTGGGCCAGGCGGATATTGTGTGTGCCCCAATTGTGGGCATAAACAGCCACATGTCGCAGGACAGCCATGTACAGCGATGACTTGTCCCAAGTGCGGCACGCGCATGATACGCGAATAAAAAAGACCGCTGCGCAATGGCTGTGGGCTTCGTTCGGTTGAGGAGAATGAAAAAATGAGCGCACAATCGCAATCCTGGCGCAATGAGCAAAGAAGTCAGAAATATGCCAAGTGGAGCAAGATAAGCTCCAAGATAACTCACACTCCTTTTGCTAGCAAAATCGTGGAATGCCTACCTCCTGTGCAAGGAAAGGCCACCATCGTGGACCTGGGCACTGGACCTGGTCTTCTACCCATCCAGCTCGGCAAACTGCTGCCAGAGGCAAGGATCATCGGGGTAGATCCCTCTGCTGAAATGCTCGAGATAGCCCAACAGAATGCTCGTGAAGCTGGAATGTCGCATTTTGAGGCGATGGTAGGAACAGCCGAGGAGATACCGATAGAGTCAGATTCGGTTGATCTGGTGGTTACACAATCCTCGCTTCACGAGTGGGAGGAGCCCCAGAAGGCCTTCGCGGAGGTATTAAGGGTTTTGAAACCTGGTGGTGTCCTAGTGCTCAAGGATTATAACCGGGCTTGGCTTTCTACCTGGAAGCGTAAGTTATTTGGTTTCTTCCATCACTTGGACATGTTCAAATTTACCTGTGAGGAGGTCGCGGATTTGCTGAGAGAGGCTGGCTTTGGTATAATCGAAAGCCAGGGGCAGGGGCTGCAGTTTCTCATACAAGCATCCAAGCCGATAGAACAACCATAGCGCAAAACTATCTCCAGGCAACGAGGAGAGCACAGAGTATGATTCTGACCATAGCCAGCGGCAAAGGGGGCACAGGCAAGACAACTGTGGCTGTCAACCTGGCACTTGCCGTCTCATTGCAGAAACAGGGGCTGGGGGATGCAACAGTTACTTTCGTTGATTGTGACGTGGAAGAACCCAATGCGGCACTGTTTCTGCATCCGAGCATCGAGCAACATCGGGAAGTAGGCTTGTTGGTGCCCGAAGTAGATCTGAGCCGCTGCACGTACTGTGGCCACTGCGCTAAAGTCTGTCGATACCATGCTATTGCAGTGATACAGCCTAAGGTGCTCTTCTTTCCTGAGCTTTGCCACGGTTGCGGGAGCTGCACCTTGAACTGCCCGGAAGGCGCTATCCGCGAGAGGCTGCGCGTGACCGGGGTTATCGAGCAAGGGTCCGTTCGGGGCTCTGTGCGCTTTGCTCATGGCATCTTGAACATAGGCGAAACTATGGCTACACCCTTGATCCGCCAATTGAAACAGGCTGCCATCCTGCGGGATGCACAACGCTCTCTGGTCATTCTCGATGCACCACCAGGGACTGCATGCCCTGTTGTGGAAACCATGCGTGGTGCTGATCTGGTTCTCATGGTCACTGAGCCCACCCCATTTGGATTGCACGATTTGCGCTTAGCGGTAGAGGTAGCACATCATGCATTGAGGCTGCCCGTAGTCGTCGTCATCAATCGCGATGGCGTAGGCGATGATGGCGTTGACCGCTATTGCCAGTCGGAGGGCATACCCATTCTGCTGCGCATCCCCTTGGACAGACGCATCGCCGAGGCTTACGCAGAAGGTCAACCTGTGGTTGATGCCCTGCCCGAATACCAGCAAAGTTTTCTTGAGCTTTATGGGCGCATTGGCGACTTTTGGAGACTGCAGGGGGATAGAAAAGGAGGTGAGTGCTAGGAAAAGGTCGAAAGCAGTGAACGTGGAGGAGAACTAAAAATCTACTGAGGAGGGTAATATGCCAGAGTTGAAAGAAGGTTGTGTCAAGCCAGCACGGGGGCCAATCGTCTCTGTGCCCGGAGCAGCCACCCCGGCTGCAGGTGCTATACCATCACAGGAGGTGAGCAAAGTGTTAGCACGTGTAGGCAAAGAAGCTATTGATTTTGAGGCCAATGCTTTCATTGCAGGCGTTGGTTTCCAACCGGTGAAGCTCTCGGACTACAAGGGCAAGTGGATTGTCCTATGCTTCTATCCCGGTGACTTTACTTTTGTTTGACCAACAGAATTGGCAGCGGTTGCTGCACTTTACGATCAGTTTAAGGCACTGGGCGTAGAAGTTTTGGCCATGAGCACCGATAGCCGCTTCGTGCACAAGATTTGGCAGGAGCAGGAGCTGTCCAAGATGGTCAGTGGCGGGGTGCCTTTCCCCATGCTCTCGGATGCAGGCGGCAAGATTGGTGCTATTTACGGTGTATACGATGAGGATGCCGGTGTGGATATTCGAGGCCGCTTCATCATTGATCCGGATTTTGTGATTCGTGCTATGGAAGTGCTTACGCCAGAAGTGGGTAGGAATCCCGAGGAACTGCTCCGACAAATCAAGGCTTTCCAGCATGTATATGCTACAGGTGAGGTAACCCCTTCGGGATGGCAACCTGGGCAAGTTACGCTCAAACCTAGCCCAGCGTTGGTGGGCAAAGTTTGGGAAGTGTGGAAGCCTTAAGAGTTAGGACAATAGCCTAATGCTTGGTCGAGCCGGTGCTGCCTTGGCATCGGCTCGACCGTTGATAGTTGAGCAATGATGAAACAATTGGTAATTCTCAGTGGTAAGGGTGGCACAGGGAAAACAACCGTAGCAGCAGCTTTGGCTGACTTGGCTTCGCAAGAATTTCCTATCGTTATGGCTGATGCAGATGTGGATGCAGCCAATCTGGAACTAGTTCTCGCTCCTGTCAAGCTCGAAGAGCATGATTTCATGAGCGGCGAGTTGGCAATCATCGAAACGGCAGCATGTGTTGCTTGTGGCAGATGTACTGAGGTCTGTCGTTTTGATGCAGTTGTCCCTCATGACGGGGTATATGCGGTGGATGCTTTGGCGTGTGAGGGTTGCGCTGCTTGTTTTTACCAATGTCCGACGGGTGCTATCCGCATGGAAGAGCAGCATGCTGGCCAGTGGTACCGCTCTCAGACGCGTTTTGGACCGCTTTTCCACGCTCATCTCTTTGCCGGTCAGGAGAATTCAGGCAAGCTGGTATCGCAGGTCAGACAACGAGCACGGCTGTGGGCACTTGATACAGGTGCACACTTTCTGTTGATAGATGGTCCGCCAGGTATTGGCTGTCCTGTGATTGCGGCTACCACAGGAGTGGATCTCGCGCTATTGGTGACAGAGCCAACGGTCTCTGGTATTCATGACTTGCAACGCATACTGAGCACCACAGCGCATTTTGGCGTGCCATCTTTGGTATTGCTCAATAAGGCGGATCTCAATCTCAGGCAGGCGCAAGAGATTGAATCCTTTTGTGCCTCGTGTGGGGTACAAGTAGTGGGCCGTGTTCCTTTCGATACCATAGTGACGGAGGCCATGGTGCATGGCCAACCGGTGACCGCCTATGCTGACTGCGCGGTGAGCAATGAGCTGCGGAGTGTCTGGCAGAGGGTAAAAGCATATCTGAGTTAGGGATACCCGTCCCAAGGCTATCCCGAAAAACCTTGACGGTTCGCAAGGAAGTGTAAAGAAAGGATGACGGTCAAGCTGTCCGAGGGCCGATCAGGCCAGCGCCGCTGGCCAGGTCCTGCATTTCAGCAGTGATTGCCTCTTGCCTTGCGATTTGCAAGCTCAGCTTGAGTTCTTCGATCAAGCGGCCTGCGTTCTGAGTCGCTCCATCTAGAAGCTGGTAGCGGGCAGAATGTTCGGCTGCGGCGGATTCTAGCAGCATCTGGTAGAGTCTAGCAGAGAGCCAGAGCTCAACCACTCGGGTGTAAAGCCCCAAGGGATCGGTCTCGATAATGGGAGGCCACTCTTCCTCTGCGGGGGCAGAAGGAATCACAGGAGGAAGTAGGCGCACTACAGTGGGTTCGTAATGCATAATCCCCCTAGGGACGTTGTAAACCACCTCAACTGCATCCAGTGTCCCTTGTTCGTAGCTTTGCAACCATTCTGAGACGAGCTCGACAGCGAGGCTGTAGGGCGGAAGAGCAGTCAAGGAGAGTGGTTTGGACCATACCGGGACACGCTCCCAGCGTCGAAAGGCGCGTTCGGTGCGCCTCCCCAACGTCATCAGCATTACTTTGGTGCCAGCCTCAACATGTTTGGCCTGAATGCGCTCTGCGTGCGCAACAGCGGTGTCATTGAAGACTCCACACAGACCGCGCTCGCTGCCGATGACCAAAAGGGCAAGGCTTTCCATAGGCTGGCTTTCCTGGCGTTGCATGGGAGAACGTTGACGGAGATGTGGTGTGATGAGAGCCAGAATGTGCAACAGACGCTCAGAATACTGTTGCACACTGCGCCCTTTGTTCAGAGCGTGAAGCCGGCTGCCCAAGGAAATGGTGCGCAGCGCACCCAATATCGGCTGCACAGCCTGTATGTTTTCCAGCCGCGACGTTAGGCGTTCCAGTTCCTCCATGCGCTCAGTACCTGTGAATTCGTTCCAGATCCCATACAAAGACAATCGCCCCACCCACCTGAGCCGTTCCGTAGGTGGAGGGAGGCTGATCTCTGGCTACTGTTCTGGCTAGCGGGACTGGAGAGTGGCAATAGCGGTCAATGAGACACAGGACTGTATCCAACTCTTCATCCGAAACAGCTATAAAAAGAGTTTGGCTCGCCTGACGCAGCGCGCCCCCTCGAGTTTCCGTAAAAGTCGCCGTATGACCAGCGGCGACTAGTTCATTGATGACTTCATTTGCCTCTGCTTTTGGTATCACGGCCATGATCATTTTCATGCCGCTTTTTCCCTCCTTGCGCGGATTGCGGAGTATTCCGCGCACAATCTCAGCAAAGTATCGCGAATCTCATCGCTCCATGCTCCTGTGCGATTGAGCTCATAGTACAAGTCAGGCTCCATCTTTTTGACATATTCCAATAACTCTTGTTGATAGGCAGATACCTCAGGGAGAACTATATCATCCAAAAAGCCCTCGTTGACCGCCAGCAGGATGACCAACTCCTCTGCCAGGGACAGAGGTTGGTTAGGTGGTTGCGCGAGCACCGCCCGTACCCGCTCACCTCGTCTGATTTGTCGCTGCGTTGCTTCGTCCACTTCTGTCCCAAAACGCGCAAAACGTGAGACTTCTTCGTATTGAGCCAGCTCCAGACGGAGAGCGCCGGAGAGTATGCGTATAGCTGCCGACTGTGCAGCTCCACCGACGCGGGACACAGAAAGGCCAACGTTCACCGCGGGCTTGATGCCGCGGTTGAAGAGTTCGCTATCCAGCACGATTTGGCCATCTGTGATGGCGATCAAATTGGTTGGGATGTAAGCAGCAACGTTGCCACCTTTTGTTTCCACAATAGGTAGAGCGGTGAGCGACCCGCCTCCTGCCTCAGGGCCTAGTTTGCAGGCGCGTTCCAGCAGTCGTGCATGCAAATAGAAAATATCCCCTGGATACGCTTCGCGGCCGGGTGGGCGGCGCAGGAGCAAGCTCAACTCTCGGTAGGCATCGGCGTGTTTGGATAGGTCGTCGTAAACGATCAACACATCATGGCCTTCGTCCATGAAGAATTCAGCCATGGTACAGCCTGCATAAGGTGCTAGGTAGCGGAGAGCGGGAGGATCATCGGGGCTCGATACTACCACTATGGTATATGCCAGGGCGTTGTGCTTGCGCAATGTTTCAATGACCTCCAAGGAGGAGGATTTTTTCTGACCAATCGCCACATAGACGCAGAGCACCCCGCTACTTTTCTGGCTGAGGATTGTATCAACAGCCAAGGTCGTCTTGCCAATCTGTCGGTTGCCGATGATCAACTCCCGCTGTCCTCGACCAATGGGTATCAATGCATCTACGATCTTGATACCCGTGTGCAAGGAAACGCTCACCGGTGCTCGTTCGATGATGCCTGGAGCTTCGTGCTCGAGGAGGCGAAACTCGGCTTCCTGGATGGGGCCCCGGTCATCCAGAGGCTCCCCCAATGGGTTCACGATGCGACCTAGCAGCTTGCGTCCTACGGGTACACGCAAGCGTCGCCCCGTTCCTATGACTTCGTCACCGCCCTGAATGCCTCTATCCGAACCCAGGAGGATGACATCTATCTGGGCGTGATCCAGATTCAATACCATGCCTCTGACTCCCGTGGGAAAAACAATCAGTTCATCGGTGCGTGCACGAGGCAGGCCGGAGAGGGTAGCCACACCATCCCCAATGCGTTGCACCGTGCCCACATCGTAGAAGCGCACCTGTACCGGCAATTCCTCGGCTGTTTGGCGCAATACAGTGAGCAAGGAGTCCACTTCTGGCCTTACTTCGGGCAAGCCAGGAGCGCTCGCTATGGCATCCTTGATGAGTTGGATAGCATCAACCTGACCGAATTGGACCTTGTTATCTAGTTGTGCCAGTTGTTGACGCACTGCGCGCAACACTGCCGCAATGTCAGGCTCTGACCTGGGCATTATTCAACCTGCTCCCTAAGTGCTTTGGAGACTTGCTCGCGTAGTTCCTGTAACTGGCCAGCAAGGGAGTGATCCATCACCATATCCCCAAGGCGCACCTGTATACCAGCCACCAAGGCAGGGTCAATGCTTAGTTGGATGCTCACAAGGCGGTCGGCCAATGCAGTGAGAATCCGCGCTAGTTGCCCTTGTTGCTCGACGGACAGCTCGCGCGCAGAAGAGACGTAAGCGATGGGCTCACGAGTGCTTAGCGCACGACGTATAGCATCCACTCGGTCCATCTCGGTACGCCCCATTTCGCGGATGCGTTCGACAAGCCCGTCGATAAGTGCGTCTTGAACCTCCGGCGGTGCAACACGCGCGGTAACGTTGGCGCTGATCTCCAGGATAGCCTCCACCAACTGCTCATGGAACTCGTCCATGGCCTGTTGTTTAAGGCGGTAGACATCAGCTTGAGCCTCAACCAGCATTTGCTCTACCTCAGCGTGTGTCTGCTGCAACAGTTCCTGAGACTCTGCTTCCGCTCGCTCTCGTGCTTTCGCTAGGATTTTGTCTATCTCTTCATCTATCTCAGTCTGTCTTTGCTCCAATTCGGTACGCAGCACAGCGACTCGATGCCTTTCCTCGGCGATTTCCTTCATCAGCCGCTCCCTTTCCTCGGCTCGCTGCGCAGCTTGGCGTAAGACAGGCTGGAACACAAAGCGGTTCAGCACTACCGCCAACACGAGGAAGTTGATGACCTGGAAAACAATCGTTGCCAGATCTAGGTTCAACATGTTCTAGCCCCTAGAAGAAGCGATCGAGAAGCGGGTTAGCAAAGAGAAGGACCAGGCAGATCAGCAGTACGTAGATGGCAGTTGACTCTAACAGCGCCATGGATATGAATAGCGTAGCCCGCAAGCGGTCAGCCACTTCGGGTTGACGAGTCATGCCCTCCAAGGCCTTCACTACTGCCCGTCCTTCGACCCAGGCAGGCATTATAGTGCCCAGGGTAATGGCAGTAGCAGTTGCTATGATTGTAACGATGGTTACTAGAGTTCCTGAGTCCATACTTAACTCCTTTTCTTATTTTTTGCTCGGGATTGTTTCACTGGCCGCTACAGCAGCACCAATGTAGACTGCAGCCAGGACGGTAAAGATATAAGCCTGCAGTAAGCCAGTTAGGATGCTAAAAGCGATGAGCGGTATCGGTACGATTAATGGAAGCAGCGAAAAGATCACGGCAACAATCAGGCCAGTGCTTAGTACATTGCCAAACAGGCGTAGGGTGAGCGAAAGGGTGCGACTGAGCTGCCCAATCAACTCTAATGGTAGCAAAAAGATAGGATCGGCCAGATCTTTCAAGTAGCGGACTAGTCCCTTATCGCGTATGCCAAAATAGTGGACGGAGAAGAAGACGATCATTGCCAGGGCAAATGGCGTGTTAATGTCTTCGGTAGGGGATACTACAATGGGCACAATCCCTATCGTATTGGCCGCAGCAATAAAAATGACCAAAGTGCCCAGCAAGGGTAGATAAGGTTCAGCGGGACGTCCCATCACGCTGGAGACGTTTTCCAGTACGAATTCGACAAGAAGGTCCAACGCTGCTGGTCTATTTCGGCCGAGCCAATATATGGCAGCGCTCAATATGAGCATCATAAACCATGTAGAGAGAACCGTCTCATGCACGGGAATGCCGAAGATCGTGAAGGCGGCTTGCGGGAATAGGTCTTTCATCTACTGTTATCCTCCTGTTTTGGCGGTGCTGTCTCTTCGCTCACCATAGATAGCGCGATGATTCCGCTACAGGCCAGACGTGCTATCAGGAAACCAGCAAAAGCCCATAGTCCCGAACCCAGAGAGTGTTTCAAAGCCCAAAGCAGCAACAGGGCCACAACCACGCTGCGCAGCATCGTGCCACCCCAGACCCAGAACAGTATCTGACTGGCTTTCGGTCTTAGAGCTTTAACAGTCTGCCATAATGTCGCGCCATGCAATATGCCTATCGCCGTTCCGATGAGGAACCATCCGATTCCTGCCAAGATGTTTCATCCTCCTCCTCTTGCTCTTGTTCTGCCCGGTAGCGGTCTCGGGCGATTTCATACTGGAGCTTGCGCCATACGTTGTAAAAACCCATCATTGCTCCTAACATCAGCAACCCAAAAGTTACTTGATAGCCAGTTTGGAAATGCTGGTCGAGAAAGTGACCCAGTAGTGCTCCACTACCGATGGGTACGGCCAAGTCCCATCCTAGGGACATGGCTCGCAAAGCGTCTGCCCAGGCCGAACTCCAGATATTGCGCTTATCCTTTTTGGGCATGTTGGTAACCCCATATTATATAGGCGATGCTGAGCATCGCTATCGTTGGCTACTCTGCGGGCTGTGGAGCAAGGTTTCCACCAGCCTCCCTCGTTGCTTCTCTTCGCCAGGCTCCGATGGAACAGTTACAGCATTTGCCAGCCCTGTGGTGTAGATAGACACCTGCCCAGGTGCAATGTGCAATATTCCAGCGCGAATGGACACGGCGTGTTCCCCAGTATTATCGGCATACCGAACTGGTGCCGTCAAGGTCTCCGCTAGCAAAGGAGCATGACCTGGCCAGATGCCGATCTCGCCCCCGTCAGCTAGGCGCACTTGTATCCAATATACACCAAAAGCGTCTAGCACGGTTTCTTCAGGCGTCCATATCACAAGATGCCAAGGCGTAAACATCTATCTCACCTGTTTCTCGTCCATGAGGCGCCTGGCCTTGCCTACCGCCTCATCAATAGTCCCGACCATGTAAAAAGCCTGCTCGGGCAAATCATCGTAGCGTCCTTCGAGAATTTCGCGGAAGCCACGCAAAGTTTGTGGCAATGGCACGAAACGTCCGGGCAAGCCTGTAAAGGATTCCGCTACAAAAAAGGGTTGGGTCAGGAAGCGTTGTATTTTCCGTGCCCGGTTAACTGCCAGACGATCATCCTCCCCCAGTTCCTCAATGCCCAGGATGGCGATGACGTCTCGTAGCTCTTCATAGCGGGCGAGAAGAGCCCGCACTTCCTGGGCTATGGCGTAATGTTCCTCACCAACCACAATCGGAGTTAGCAGCTTGCTGTAAGACTGCAGTGGATCAATAGCTGGATAAAAGCCCTGGCTTACTTGCCGCCTGGACAGCACGGTACTAGCATCAAGATGAGCAAAGGTGGCTGCCACGGCTGGATCGGTCAGATCGTCGGCAGGAACGTAGATAGCCTGCACAGAGGTGATGCTGCCCCGGCTGGTTGTGGTGATGCGCTCCTGCAGTTCTCCCATTTCGCTGATCAGGGTGGGCTGGTAGCCCACTGCGCTGGGCAGACGCCCTAGGAGAGCGGACACTTCAGCGCCAGCCTGTATGTAGCGGAAAGTATTGTCAATGAACAGCAGCACCTGGCGGCGTTCCTGCTCACGGAAGTACTCCGCCATAGTCAAGGCTGTTAAGGGAGCACGGAGGCGCGCTCCTGGCGGCTCATTCATGGAGCCAAAGACCAGGATGGTGCTGTCCAATACGCCGCTGCGTTTGATCTCCAGCCACAGTTCGTTTCCCTCGCGATTGCGCTCGCCAACGCCCGCAAACATGGCGATGCCCTTGTGCTCGCGGATGGTGTGTCGAATCAACTCGATGATGAGCATGGTCTTGCCCACACCCGCGCCACCGAACAGTCCAATCTTGCCTCCGCGTGGATAGGGCGTCAGCAGATCAATGGCTTTGATGCCGGTTAGAAACATCTCGGTGGCCAACTGTTGTTGCTGCAAAGCAGGGGCATCAGCATGAATCGAGCGCACCTCAGCATCCACCACTGGCGGCCCGCCATCTATGACCTGTCCAAGGACGTTGAACATGCGTCCCATCGTAACTGGCCCCACCGGAACCTTAATTGGGCTTCCGGTGTCCACTACCCGCAAGCCGCGTCGCAATCCCGAGGTGTTGCTCATGGCAATGCCGCGCACGGTGAATGGGTTGATATGCTCTTGTACTTCGATGATGAGCGGAGAACCATCATCTCGTATGACCTGCAGAGCATTCAAGATGGATGGCAAGTCACCCGAGGGAAACTCGGCATCTATGACTACGCCAGCAACCCGTGCGACAAATCCTATGCGCTCCAAATCAGCCTCCCCAATACTCGGCCAACCACCGAGTGCCTCTGTGAACCAATCCGATTGGCAAACAGTATTATATTATAACAGATATAGCAGAAAAAACAAATTGAGCAGGCCGTTCGCATCACTCCTCACCTATCACTCCTCACTTATCACGCATTACGCTTCACGTCTCACCTCATGCCCGCCGAACCATTTCCGCATCACAGCCAATAACTTGGCAGCGTAGCTTTCCTCCTGCCGGCTGGCCAGGCGCATCAACAATGACAGGGTCAGAATTGGGGCAGGCACATCCAGGTCAATGGCCTCGGCGACCGTCCAACGTCCCTCGCCCGAATCTGCCACCCAGCCTTTAACGCCACTCAGGCTTTGGTCTTCCTGTAGAGCAGCAGCGGTGAGGTCGAGCAGCCAAGAGCGGATCACGCTGCCATAGCGCCAGATTTGGGCGATTTGATGCAAATCAAGAGGGAACTCTTTCTTGCTATGGAGGATCTCAAATCCCTCTGCGTAGGACTGCATCAAGCCATACTCGATGCCATTGTGCACCATCTTCACGAAATGCCCAGCCCCATTTGGCCCCACATGCCCCCAGCCCTTGTCGGGAGCAGGGGCCAAGGCTTGGAAGATGGGGACGAGTTGCTGCACAATGATCTCCTCGCCACCAATCATCAGGCAGTAGCCTTCGGTCAGCCCCCAAATGCCGCCGCTAGTTCCTACATCCACGAAATGCAAGCCATGTTCGCGCACATGAGCGCTGCGGCGGAGGGTGTCTTTGTAGTTTGCATTCCCGCCATCAATGATTACATCGCCCTTGTCCAGCAGCGGGATGAGTGCTTCGATCGCGCTCTCTGTGGCTTCGCCGGCCGGCAACATGCACCACACGATACGGGGCGGACGCAGCTTGTCCACTACATCAGCGAGGGAGCGAGCCCCCTTCACGCCCTCCTGGACTAGGTCCTGTACCTTTTGTGGGTCGCTGTCATAGCCCACCACGCGGTGCCCAGCACGTAGCAGACGCCGCGCCATGTTCCCGCCCATCCTGCCCAACCCGATCATGCCTAGTTCCATGTTTTCTTCCCCTCCGCAATTATTTGCTGCACAACTGCCCTGAGCGCAGTCGGCTCATCTACAATCCAGCGCTCATCCAGCACGTGCGCGTCGTGAAGCGCCTGGCTTGTCAGAGAAGTAGGCACAGCAATGCACCACATCCCCGCGGCCAGTGCCGCTTGCACTCCCGACAAGGAATCCTCGATGACCAGACAGGCTGCTGGGGCAATACCCAGAGCCTGGGCAACGCGCCGGTAGATTTCCGGATCGGGCTTGCCTTCCTTCACCTCATCCTGCGTTACGATGGCATCGAATGCCTCTGCCAAATCCAGTGCCTGTAGCACGCGGAGTGTCTCATGACGGTAGGACATGGTGGCCAGAGCCGTCTTGTACCCATCCCGGCGCACCTCGTGCAGCAGCGCAACATTGTGCGGCAATTGTGCGCGGCGCAACGCCGCCACGTCATCCAACAACCGATTATAATAGCGCAACTGCAACCGCGAATAGGCCTGCCACGGAGAAGCAACCCCGAACTCCGCCATGCGCGCCCGCGCCGCTTCCTCCAGACCGAAGCGTTGCACCAGTGCCATCGCTGTCTCCGGTGCTGGGACGCCGATCAATTCCGTGCAAGCCTGCCACAATTCTGCTTCATTCAGGCTATTGGGAGATAACTCATGCGCAGCCTGTATGTAAGCCCTGTTTTTCATCGGTTCAGTTTGTACCAGTGTGCCATCGAGGTCGAAGATGAATGCTTTAATCATTTGCGATGAACCAGTCTGTTGTGAAATCTTTGGCCAACAAGGGATGTATGTGGATTCTGTCCTCACTTGGCGGCAAAGAAGTGATATTTATTCAGCATGATGTGAATGGCGGCTCCCAGGGATAGGAAGAACCATATGCTGGGGTGCTTGCGGAAGTTAGTTTTGTGGCTGAAGAAGATCATGCCCAGCCAACCTCCTGGGAAACCACCCAGCAAAGCGAGGAGATGCAGCAGACTCTCCGGCGCGCGGCTCAGGCTCTTCCCTTGGGGACGATGGTCGTTGACCTTCGAGATGCCCTTGTCCAAGCCATAGATGGCAAAGGTTGCTACACTGCAGGCAGTAACCCAGATATGATAAGAACTCCAAGCCGTGTAGCGAGCAAGAGCGATATAGCTTAGAGTCACTAATGCCAAGGAAAGCAAGCCAAAGAACTCGTACGATTGTTTCTTCATGTCATATACTGTAAGTTATGGATGCAACAAGCGGGTACTTGGGATACTGTTATCCCTGAGCTGGCAATTGGCACTGCCGGCCTCTTTGGCCAAGGCATCGGCCAAGGCAATAAAGTCATCTACTTGCCAGATGCGTCCGCTGCGCAGGGGCCATTCCGCGCGCAGGGCTTGCTGCCAGCGCAGAGGGATGGCATCCAGACCGTATGCAGCACCAGCCAATGCTCCCACCACCGAGCCAGCCGAATCGGCATCACCGCCCAGGTTCACCACCTGCACCAGCGCTTCCTCAAAGGTATCCGTGTTGAGCAAGCCCCACACCGCGCTCTCCAGCGTATGGCGCACCCACCCGCTGTTGGCGAGCTCCTCGCGCTTTCGGCTCGGAGCAGCCACGATGACTGCCCGTAGCGGCTCTGGCATCTCTACTGTCTCCAGGGCTTGAGCGATGGCGTCGGATGGCGCCATGCCGTGCAATAGATAGTAAATGGCGGCGTTGACAAAGGCGCTGCTTGCCACGCAGTCGGGATGTGGATGGGTGACCTGGCTCTGCAGACGGCTGTCTGCGAGCAGCGCTTCCAAGCCATGCTCTGGCTGGCTGACAGCGGCAGTGTCATTCCAATGCGCCAAAGCCACTGGCCAGCAGCGCATCACGGAACCATTGCCGGCTGATTCAGGCCAGCGCCGCTGCACTGCTTCTACTGCTTCTTCCCAGGATTCTCCCGCAGCGATGCGCGCTAGCACGGCATAGGTCTGATTGCCGATGTCGTCCGGCCCAGCGCGAAACCAAGCAGCAAAGCGCTGCGCGAGGTCTACAGGGTCCAAGGGACGGCGGGTAAGCAGGCTCTCCGCCAGTGCCAAAGCTATCTCTGTATCATCAGTAATCGTGCCAGCCGGCAGGCGCCCGGCGCGCATGTCACGCACCAGGCGATCAACGGGCTGGCGCCAGCTACCCTCCAGCGGCATGCCCAGCGCGTCACCGACCGCAGCGCCTATGGCACAACCACGGATGCGATTGCGCGTCATAGTGTCCATAATCGTTCCTGCAGCATAGTATAGCATAGGTGCAAAGGGGTGGGCAAATATAAGGGAGGCAATTTGCCAAATAGCCCCATACTTTGTTTTGACAAAAGTGGAAATAAAAGAATCCCGCTTGCCGGGATGGGACTGATTCCCCCTTCCCCCCTTAGTAAGGAGGGCTAGGGGGGATGATTGGACTAGATGTAGTATTGCCGGTTCCGCGCATTGACGCTACAATAGTGCCATGCATCGTCTCTCTTTCTTCCGTAACGCCTGGCTGTATCTGCGCAAGATCGCGCAACATCCCCTCTTTGTGCGCACGCTCCTGATATTGCCTCTGCTCTGGCTGGCGGGACGGGTGCCCCAGCCGGTGGTGCGCATCGGGCCACCGCAGAGGGTAGAGACGGTCAATCCCAAGATGGGTGTCCACACGCGCCTGACCGACGAAGTCGAGGAGTGGAAGATCAAGCGCACGCTGGAGATGGTGCGCGAGATGGGTGCCCCTTGGATCGTGGAGTATTTCCCCTGGGGTTACTACGAACGGGAGAAAGGACGCTACGATTGGTCACACCCCGACCTGGTGGTGAATCACGCCCTGGCGCAGGGCCTGGCGGTGCTGGCACGCATTGACTTTGTACCGGACTGGGCGCGTCCAGAACAGACTACCCCGCGTTATCTGCTCGAAGAGCATTTCGCCGATTATGCCGATTTCATCTATGCCTTTGTAGGGCATTTCTCCGGACGCATCCGCTACATCATTATCTGGAATGAACCTAACCTGAGTTTTGAGTGGGGCTATCGCCAGCCGGATCCCGCTGCCTATACGCGTTTGTTGCAGGCAGCCTACAGACGGGCTAAGGAGGCGGATCCAAATGTGATGGTGCTGGCGGCTGGCTTGGCACCGACGCTGGCTCCGCCGGGCAGTGAGTGGGGCATGGACGATTTGGAGTTCCTGCAGCGCATGTACGATGCTGGAGCGCGGGGCTACTTCGATGGAGTAGCCGTCCATGCTTATGGTTGGACTTTGCCCCCGGAAGACCCAGCCGCTCCCAACGTAATCAACTTTGCTCGCGCGGAGCTGATCCACGAGGTCATGGCGCGCAACGGCGATGGCGATTTGCCTTGTTTCATCACGGAGGCGGGTTGGAATGACCATCCGCGCTGGGCAAAGGCGGTGCCGCCAGGGTTGCGCATCGCATACACCCTACGCGCTTACGAGAAGGCGCAGGAGGAATGGCCCTGGTGCCAGATGGTCGCGATGTGGGCTTTTCGCTATCCGCGGCCGGCGCGCAACTTTCAGGATGGTTTCACCTTCGTTACCCCTGGGTTCACGCCCAAGCTTATCTATAGCGAGGTGCAGAATTATGCACGGACAGGACTCCCGGGCATAGAATGAATAGCAAGAAGCAGCAATATGCCGTAGCGATAGCGCGGACTGTGGTCCGCGCAAAGCATAAAGGGGGTAAGACACGAGCAACAGGGCGACGAACGGTCAGTTGATCGTGGCGCTTGACGTATTACTAAGCGAAAGCATGAAGGGCAAGATGCATGCAGTGGGAGAGGGCAGGTGGACAATGATGGGCTGAGCGGGGGAGAGGAATGAGGGTACAGGGCACTTGGTCGCGGTGGCTATGGCTTGTCCTGGCTTTGGGCTGCTGGGCGCTGGCTTTTCTCGAGATTCGCACCTGGTTTGGCGGGGGTACCGACCCCACCTGGGAGCAAATTCAAAAAAGTGGCGTGGTGCGCGTGGGCATGGACGCTACCTACCCGCCTTTTGAGGTGCAGGATGAGTTCGGGCGTTTCTACGGCTACGATGTGGATTTGGTGGAGGAGCTGGCACGGCGCTGGGGGGTGCGCGCCGAGTTTATCAATATCCACTTCGACGGCCTCTACGATGCGCTTCTGACCGGCAAATGCGACCTGTTGGTTTCCGCCTTGCCCTATGATGAAACGCTGACAGAGGATGTGCTCTACTCGCCTTCCTATTTCAATGCGGGTCTTTTGCTGGCGGTAAGAGAAGGAGAACGGCGCATCGCGAGTGTAAACAGCCTTGGAGACAAGCGCGTGGGCGTGTCCTTGGGGAGTGCAGGCCATCTCGAAGCGCGACGCATCCAAGAGCAGGCATGCATACCCTTGCAGATCGTGCCCTTCGCGTCCTCGTGGGAAGCATTACAAGCGTTGCGCGCGGGAGAAGTGAATGCAGCGATTGTGGACAGCGTCTCTGCCTATTGCTTTGTCCATGACCCCGGGGGTATACGGTACTTGAAAAAATTCTTGAGCGATGAGCAGTATGTCATCGCCATGCGACCGGACAGCGGCTACCTGTGGAAACGCATCGCCGATGAATTGGCGCATATGAAGAAAGAGGGCTTCCTCTTGACGCTGCAGGAGAAGTGGTTCTGAGCAGTGTTGCGCTCTTTGAGAGGCAGCCGATTCCCACTATAATCCTGATACAGAATTCTATGGGATAGGAGACGCAAATAGCAAACGTAGGTTATCTGGAAGGCACAGATCCCTTAGTACTTGCCTAGCTAGCAGTTAGAGGCATTGGCACTGTGCCTATTAGCAACGGATTCGACGGCCATGGTAAAGTACATTAACCATTTAGTCCCTGCTGATCACATTGCCGTGGTCATCGGGTATCTCCACAAACTCTTGCCCGTGCCGGAAAGGGTGATGAAGCCTAAGGATCTCCTATTCTCTTGCATGACCCATGACATCCCTGTGCTGCTGATCGTGCCCAAGTCTGATCATGAGGCAGCGCGGGATGTGCTTGGCGAAGCTAAGGGCTATGTGGAACTGGTAGATCTGGCAGAACTCTATCAGGCAGTGCTTGCAAAGGTATCCTAACGTTAGGCGCAGAAGACACAGAATACCCAGGCAAGACAAGCACCGGAATGGGCTTGTTTGTATTGCCTCACCAGTGGCTAGGCATTACTGCCCCAGTTTGTATCCAATCTTGCGCAGGAAACTGGTGCGCCAGGCGATGCCTTCCTCGTCCTCAATGCCCTTGGATTTCAGTCCATCTATCACACCGAGGATGCCACGGCCGGTCTCGGTCTCGGCGATGACCACCTCCACCGGGTTGGCGGTGGCGCAGTAAATGCGGCATACCTCGGGCACCATTTTGATTGCATTGAGCACATTGATGGGATAGGCGTTCTTAAGGAAGATGATGAACGCATGGCCAGCAGAAAGAGCGTAGGCGTTATTCTTTGCTAATTCGGTCATCTCGTCATCGGTGCCAATCCAGCGCACCAGACAAGCACCGGATGACTCACAGAAGGCCAGCCCGAACTTGATACCTGGTACGGCGCTGACCAGAGCTTCGTACAGATCTTCGACGGTCTTGATAAAGTGCGACTGACCTAGGATGAAGTTGACGTCATCGGGTTTTTCGATCTTGACAATTTTGATTTCCATAGCGCTCCTCCAGACTGAGATGGATTGGAAGATATTTCATTATACCTATGGAATGCGCATTTGGCCAAAAGGCGACTAGCACAGATTGTCACAGTGAATCCTGGACATGAGAGGCATCCAAGCGCCAAGACACTTGCTAGAAACAAAAACACTGCACGAGCACACCTAGGAAGCACACATTAATGTACACGTGCAGTGCGTTTCAGGCGCTGCAAGCGCTCACTACAAACCTATCCGTGGTGACGTGCTCACTACAAGCGCGAGGGCTTGGGCGTCATCATGCGGCGATAATGGGCTCGAAGTACTGGCCTTGGTATACGGTTCTGATCCCTGCCACGAGTTTGGAACTGGCGGCTCGCTTGGGGATGAAGCCATAGGCCCCGGCTTGTGCGGCAGCGAGTAGGTTTTCCTTGTCATCATACTGAGTCAGGATCAAAACCTTGGCCTTGGGGTACGCGCGGCAGATCTCCTTCGCGGCTTCCAGTCCGCCCATGGTCGGCATGACGATATCCATAACGATCACGTCCGGAAGGAGTTCCAGGGCTTTTTGCACGGCATCGCGTCCATCCACTGCTTCGCCAACCACTTCCATATCCCGTTGTAGCATCAGCACGGCACGAATGCCTTCCCTGACCACGGTGTGGTCATCCACCACCAAGACCTTGATCCTCTCCGGTGCCCGCTCGAGCAACCGTTGGATGCGCGGCACCAGCATGGCAGGCTCAATGGGCTTGGCTACATAATCATCCGCCTCTAGCTGCATTCCTTCATCTCTCCTCCAGCCCTCGAGGAGCCTCCTTTCAGGCCGGGCGTCAATGACCAGGAAAGGCAACTCCTTGGTGGTTGGGTTTTGCTTGAGCCACTGGTGGAAGGCGAAAGCATCTCCCCGTGGTGTGAGCGTACCAAGGATCAAGGCATCGAATTGTCCATGGCTGACGATTTCCTTGGCTTGTGCTTTGCTGCTAGCAGTGACCACACGATACCCCTTGGCCTCCAAGGTCCTGCGCAAGGATTCCAGGAATTCTGGTTCGTTGTCTACAACGAGGATGGTCTTTTGCAGCTCCATATCCATTTCCTCCTTCATACGAGCGTAGGTCGAGGACAGCCATTGAGTTCACAATCCAGCCGCCTCGATGATTTCCGGCACGACACTTTCTCTACCAACAGCCATGATGTGCACACCATGACATAGATTCTGTTCCTTGATGGCCTTGATTGTCCTTACAGCGATCTCAATGCCTTTCTGCAACCCTTTTCCTTTTTCAACACTGGCGAGTTCGTCAATAACGGATTGGGGCACAATTACTCCAGGAACATTCTCGTTCATGTATTGCGCCATTCTGACCGAAGCCATCAGGATGATGCCTGCCAGTATCTTGACATTGAATTGAGAGGCATACTGCATGAAGCGGCGCAGACTGTCCAATTCGTAGATACCCTGCGTTTGGAAAAACTGCGCCCCGGCGGCAACTTTCTTCTCAAACTTGATGAGTTGAGGCTCAATCCTATCCGCTGCTGGATGGACTGAAGCCCCGATACAAAACTGTGGCGCACCCTTGAGGTCGTTGCCTCCCATATCCTTGCCCGATTCCAGCGTCCGGATCAAGCGCAGCAATTGCACCGAATCCAGATCGAACACCGGCTTGGCTTCCTTATGATCTCCGACATCAATGGAATCGCCAGTGAGGCAGAGCACATTGCAGATGCCCCTAGAATAGGCAAAGAGTAAGTCTGCTTCCAGTGCCAGGCGGTTGCGGTCACGGCAAGTTACTTGAAGGATTGGTTCACCACCAAGCTCCTTCACCAGCAAACAGCCTCCCAAGGAGGGGAAACGCATGACCGAGCTTTGGTGATCAGTTACATTGAGCGCATCCACCTTGTCCTTGAGCAACTTGATATGGTGGACCATGTCGGAGCAATCCACTCCCTTCTGAGGGCCGACCTCTGCAGTAACGATAAACTTGCCTGAGTTCAATTTCTCCTCGAATAGCGATTTAGCCATGCTCTTCCCCCATATCTGCTTTGACGAGGTTCACAAGCCGCCTGGGTCTGGGGATGGTGCGAAAATTACGCGGCGGATAGTAGCGGCGCATTTTCTCCAGTTGCCCTAATCTCGCCAGTCGCTCGTAGATCAAGATCCAGGCACAGTCTATGTCCTTGTTAGCCTCGCATTTGCCGTTCTTGGTGCCAGCGCAAGGGCCGTTTAGTATGCCCTTGGTACAGCGCGTGATGGGGCAAATGCCCGCTGTCTCGGCCAATCGGCAATCGCCGCAAGCGGCGCAGCGTTCATCCCATACTCCTAGCTCGCTGACTGCGCCCATAAACGACGTGTTGACCCCAGGCAGGACTGGTGTATCTGGAAAATGTTCTGCCGCCACTTGCACGCCGATGCCGCAGCCGAGCGAGAGGATAGCATCTACCTCCCGGACACGGTCTGCGAGGAGGGCTATGAATTCGGGATCGCATTGGCGTTTGACTGTATATTCCGAAAACTGATGCATGTTGCTCCCTGCTCTAGCCTGTGCAAGGCGCAAGGCGCTGTGCAGCAAAGAGACCTCCCTCTCTCCGCCAGCGCCGCACACGGTCATGCAGGTACCACAACCGAGGATCAGCACTTTCTCGTACGGTGCGATCATGCGCTGAATTTCGTCCAGAGGCTTTTGTTCTGCAACGATCACGCTTTCACCTCCTGTGCCAGCACAGCGGCTAGATAGAGCTGGCCAATCTGTTCCGTAAATTGGTTCAAACACTGAACCGCATCTTCCTCTTTAGTACGCACGTTAAAAGCTTGAACGCGTTCTGGCTCCAGCCCAAGTTGTCTCAGTATTCTTCTCACCTTTTCCACCCGTTGCCTCACCCAGAAGCTGGTGTCTTCTCTGGCGCACTGCTCCCCGCATCCGGCGACAAATGCGCCCTCTGCGCCCATCTCAAAGGCACGCACGATGTGCTCAGGTTCCACAGTGGCCACGCAGAGCACAGGCACAATCGAGATATTGGCTTGTGCCTCTTTCCACAGGCCGGACAGAGTGCCTGTGCCAAACAACCCGTATTGGCAAGCAAACCCAACAATCAGAGGGCGGATGCCAGATTGCTTTGCCGTAGCGAAAACATGATGGAGTTCGTCGTCAATGTACCGTCGGTCACGTGGCTTGCGCAGCACAATAGCCTGGGCAGGACATTCCGCAACGCAAATGCCACACGCCTGGCATTGGTCGGCAGGTATTTGAATAGTGCCACTTTCGTCCAGATAAGGTACGTGATATGGACAAACGCGCAGGCAGTTGAGGCACGTGGCGCAATGATCCTGAAACAAAATCTCCGCGCCCATACCACAGCGCAGACATCTCCTTGCTTCATTCACTGCGCTTTGCCAGTCGTAAATGAGTTCTATGGGGCGAAAACCCTGCACTCGTTCCTTTGGTGCAAGACGCTCTGGCTCAAGTCGGTAGGCTTTGCGGATTGCCTCGATCGTTTTGGAGAGGAGATCCTTGGCAACGGTTGGCTTTTCCTTCTCCGGCAAGGGATATTTGTGCTGGAGGTATTCATCTATACGCTGTGCGGCTCTCCTGCCTGCAGCGAGAGCCTCGGTTACCGTTGCTGGCCCAGTCACAGCATCTCCTCCAGCGAAAACTCCAGGGCGGTTGGTCAGGAGGGTTACGGGGTCTACCTGGATCGTGCTGCCCTTTCCGATGCGCAGGTGAAAATCTTCAGGGACACGAGGCGCCTGGCCAATCGCGGTAATCAGAGTGTCGAATCCCATGTCGAATTCGCTACCAGGAATCGGGACCGGGCGAGGCCTACCTGAAGCGTCGGGTGCTCCCAGCTCAAAGCGGATGCAAGTTACGCGCAAACGCTTGTTCTCTCGAGTGATCTTGACCGGAGCCACTAAGAAGCAAATCTCCACTCCTTCTTCCAGGGCCTGCTCTATTTCTGCTGGGTCTGCCGGCATCTCGGCTCGGGTGCGACGGTACAGGATTTTGACCTCTCTCGCCCCTAAGCGCAAGGCAGTGCGTGCGGCATCAATAGCCACATTCCCTCCGCCTACGGCTGCAACACTATTTCCTACGGAGGGTTGGAATCCTAGATTGACCTCGCGCAAGAAAGTGGCCCCATCTATAACGCCAGGGCTTTCTTCTCCCTCAATGCCCAGTTTCAAGCCCTGATGCGCACCTATGGTGATAAAGACCGCCTTGTAACCCAGTTCGAAGAGTAAATCCAGGGAGACTACACGCGTGTTAGTGCGAATTTCCACTCCCATCTGAGTGAGCCTTTGCACCTCGATGTCGAGCACTTCGCGTGGCAAGCGGTATTGAGGAATGCCGACGCGCAACATGCCACCCAAGGCAGAATGCGCCTCAAAGATAGTAACGGGATAGCCCAGCTTACGCAGATAGTAAGCGGCAGCCAAGCCTGCTGGCCCGGAGCCAACCACGGCAACTTTCTCACTGTGTGTGGTTCTGGCTTCCTCTTGGATCATCCTGTCACCGCCGAATTCGATGGCGAACCTCTTCAGTGCTCGAATGGCAATGGGATAATCCACCTGGCCCCGGCGGCAAGCATCCTCACATGGATGGGTGCATACGTAAGCGCAGATGGCGGGGAAGGGGTTGCCAGAGCGGATCACTTGCAGCGCTTCCATGACCCGTCCCTGTGCGATTAGATCCACGTATTCGCCAATCTCCATATGCAGAGGACAGGCTGTTTGGCAAGGTGGCATGAGGCTGTCATCGAAGGAGGTCTCTCTGTTCATAGAAACAAGTCTTGCTGACATGTGTCACCCTTGACTCAATAGTCTTTCTTCTGATTTGCAAGTACATCATAGCGGATCCCTGGGCTTCTGAAAACAGGTTTTTCCCTGTTAGGTTAGGTGTGTTGTTTGGAAATTTCTCCCGGAAAGTCCCTATCTCCAAAAATAAAAAACCTGGCCGAGAGGCCAGGTTCGTGGAGGAAGAATTGGTATGGTCAGAAAGTCACGAGGCCTTTGCGGATGGCATATTTGATGAGATCGGCTTTGCGATGGATGTCCAGTTTGGCCATGAGACTGGTCTTGTATCCTTCGGCTGTCTTCGGGCTAATGTCGAGGATGTCGGCGATCTCCCGCACGGTATACCCTTCAGCAGTGAGCCTGAGCACCTCTTTTTCTCGATCCGTCAATTGCTGGTATGGTTCATCCCGTGCGCCCAGTGCCGCCCTTTGCTGATAGTCCTCGACCAGCGCTTTGGCGACCGAGGGCGATAGAAAGCATTCGCCACGGTAGACAGCGCGAATGCCCACAGCGAGTTCCGAAGAGGCAGCTACCTTGGTGATAAAGCCTCTTGCTCCTGCTTCAATCATGGAGAAAATCTGCTCCCTATCGTCATATTGAGTGAGCACCAGGACTTTGGTATTGGGGAACTCTTTTCGTATCCTCCGCGTGGCTTCCAGTCCATTGATAACTGGCATGGCGATGTCCATCAGCACCACATCTGGCGCCAGTTGTCTTACCTTTTTCACCGCTTCCTTGCCATCGGAAGCCTCACCAACTACCTCGATGTCACTGACTAGCGAAAGCAGAGAACAGATGCCATCGCGCACGATGGTATGGTCATCTACTACCAGCACCCTGATCTTCAGCATCCTTTCTGCTCCCCGTTAATGGAACCTCAGAGATGATAACTGTGCCTTTGCCAGGTTGTGATTGCACTGTGCAGGAGCCCCCGACTAGTGTAACCCTTTCTTTCATGCCAAACAGGCCAACACCCCGCCCAGTCTTGTCCACTTTGGTGATTTCCTGGACGTCAAATCCTTTCCCATCATCCTCGATGCGCAGTAGGCACTTTTCTCCATCGCACTCCAAGTCAATAAGGACGTTCTTGGCCTCAGAGTGTTTCATGATGTTGTTGATGGCTTCTTGACTAATGCGGAAGAGTGCCACCTCGACCTCCGAGGGCAACCGCTCGTGTCCACGGGTTCTCAGAGTAGTCCTGATGCCCTTGGGTTGAAGCCAGGTTTCTACATAACGCTGGATTGCAGGAGCGAGACCAAGAGAATCCAACAAGGTGGGGCGGAGGTCATTGATGAGCTTGGTTACTTCGATGCTGGTCTGGACTGCCAGTGAGTGCGCTTTTTGCAGCCTCTCTTCGATTCTTTCATCGTGGATGCCATTCATTTCTGCCAAGTCCATGGCTGCTTGGAGGTTCAATGCCAAGCCAGTGAGCATCTGGCTGGTGCCATCGTGCAGCTCTCGAGCGATTCTCTTTCGCTCCTCTTCTTGAGCGGTAAGGGCGTGTTGCAGTAGCTTCTGGTATCTCTCAGAAGCGTTTCTCAAACGTTCATATAGCCGTGCCTGTTCGATGGCCGTGCCAAGTTGGTAACCGATAGACTCCAGGAGGTACATATCCTCTTTGGCAAATTGGCCGGGCATGTGGCTGGCGATATTCATCACACCCACGACCTCGTTCTTTGCTTTTAACGGCACACTAATGAACCCTCGCAAGCCCTCAGCGCTAACCAGTTCAAGGCGTGCAGTGCGTGGGTCTTCGGAGATATCTTTGACCAGGATGGATTCCCCTGTTTTTGCCACGGTCCCTGCGATACCCTCGCCAATCTGAAGCTGCATCTCTTCGACGAATTTTGCTGATAAGCCTCGCTGCACTCGGTATTGCAAGGTCTGCGTCCTCTTGTCCACGAGGAGGATGCCGCCAATGGCGCCATGGATGATTTCAAGCACGGTATCCAGGGCAACGTTCAGGATTTCATCCAACTGGGACAATCCACTTACGGCACTGGAGATACGGTTTAGTGCTAGGAGTTGGTGGTGACGGGTTAGGACCTCGGATTCCAACTGTCTTTCTGCAGTGACGTCCCTTTTCACGCAGGCAGCAGCGGTGATCGCCCCTTCATGGTTTCTGATGGGATACATGGTGAGTTTAATGTATCTGTTGGCGTTCGCCTCGCCAGACGGACCTTGCAAAAATTGGATGATCGTAGCTGGATTGCCGCTTTCCATTACTCTTGTCAGGGGACAATCCCACAGGGGAGCATGACAGGGTTCATCTCTGCCTTCGAATACTTCATAGCAATGCAGGCCAATAGGGGAAGCAACAGTTGCTGGAAGCTTACGTAGCATCGCGCTATTGGCTAGGCGGACACGATATTCGCCATCAACCACAAGAAGCTCATCTTCAACGCTGCTGATGATTTCCTCCAGGCTCAGGGCAGAGCTTGAATAGTCGCTAGCTTGCATAAGATGCCCTTTTTCATCCATTTCTTTCCTCCGCTCGCTGATAGCTCAGACTGATAGCTCTGACCTCAAAGCTTGCTGGCAGGAAGCTGTAGCGCCGCAGCAATGGAGTCCATTAATGAGCATAATTGTCTTAGTATGTAGAGTACATAGGATGCAAAGCCAGCAAGACGATGCATGATCTTGTTAATATTATAGCATGGATAACACGCTAAGTCAACTTAGGATGGCGATGGTCAATGGGGGGTATGGTGCAATCTGGGATGAGTTGTTAAGTACCAGTCATCAACGAACTTACAGCGAACGTACTGCGTTGACATTCCTTTGTTCGTGCCCCCATTCGTTGATGGCGTCCTTCATGATATCACTCTCATATAGGCCCTGAGGGCTTAGGGTTTGAGCTGTGCCCAGCGGTGGTTGACGTTTTTCCGTCTCAGTGTTAAAATTCGTAAAGTCCAAACGCGGAAGGTGAGCATGCGTTTTGATATCCTGACCTTATTTCCAGCGCTTTTCACAGGTGTTTTTGAGGAGAGCATCCTCAAGAGAGCCATTACATCTGGCTTGGTGACGATTGCTTTGCATAATATTCGAGAGTATGCCCTGGACAAGCACCATGTCACCGATGATGAGCCCTACGGTGGTGGCGGGGGCATGGTGATGAAAGCAGAGCCTATTTTCCGTGCTGTTGAAGCAATCCTAGGTGATGCGATGCCAACGCGGGATAGGGAGGATCCCACGCAAATCATTTTGCTTAGCCCGGCAGGCCGCCTGTTTAACCAGGCGATTGCCTATGAGCTGGCGCAGCGCGAGCGTTTGGTGCTCATCTGCGGTCGCTATGAGGGCGTGGACGAACGGGTGCGGGAACATCTGGCTACAGACGAAATCTCGATTGGTGATTACGTGCTCAGCGGTGGGGAGATCCCGGCGATGGTGATTGTTGAGGCAGTTACTCGCCTTTTGCCAGGGGCATTGGGCGACCCACAGGCACCATTGAAGGACTCGCACGTCAGCGGCTTGCTGGAGCATCCGCACTACACTCGTCCGGCCATCTTTCGCGGCTGGGTAGTGCCAGAAGTGCTGTTATCGGGGAATCATACCGAAGTAGCCCGCTGGAGGAGGCAACAGTCATTGCTGCGTACGGCGCAGCGTCGTCCCGACTTGCTCGCCAAAGCGGAATTGACTGCCGAGGACTACGAGTTCTTGAGAGGGGCAATTGAGCAAGGGTTGATAGGAGACGTGTTGGGAGTGGGGAACAAAACCGAGTCCTAGGACATTCATAGAGTAAGGGTAAAAAGCATTGAGCATGCGCGAGATTGATTGTGGACAAATTGCAGAGACAGTGGCGAGTTTGTGTATCGAAGCATGTTACCATCTGCCCCAGGATGTGACACAAGCGGTGCAGAAGGCACTTAAGACAGAAAGGTCTCCAACAGGGCGCGAGTTCTTGCGTCAAATTCTCGAGAATGCGGAAATTGCCCGACGCGGCGAGTTCCCGCTATGTCAAGACACTGGCTACACCGTGGTCTTTCTGGAATTAGGGCAAGACGTGCACGTTGTTGGCGGAGATCTGAACCAATGTATAGCGGAAGGGGTGCGGCGCGGGTACCAACAGGGCTATCTGCGCAAATCAGTGGTGGAGCGACCCTATTCGCTGCGCGTGAACACGAAGGATAACACGCCTCCGATTATCCATACCAAAATCGTGCCTGGAGATCGGCTCCGTATTACGGTGATGCCCAAGGGTGGTGGCAGCGAGAACAAGAGCTATTTACAGATGATGGCGCCAGCCATGGGGCGGCAAGGGATCATTGACTTTGTGGTCAGAGTTGTGGATGAGTCTGGTGCGGATCCCTGCCCGCCAGTTATCGTTGGTGTAGGCATAGGCGGAACGGCAGATTACGCGCTTTTGCTGGCCAAGGAGGCTTTGCTGCGCGAAGTAGGCAAGCCTAGCGAGGATCCCGAAGACGCTGCTTTGGAAGCAGAAATTCTGCAACGGGTAAACTGCCTTGGCATTGGGCCGCAGGGTCTGGGGGGGAATATTACCGCTTTGGCAGTGCATGTCAACAGCCATCCTTGCCACATTGCCAGTTTGCCTGTTGCCGTGAATCTGCAATGTCATGCCGCGCGGCGTAGTGAGGCGGTGTTGTAATATGTGTAGGCAATCCACGCTCGTGGAATGGATTCAACGAGGTGCGCGAATGCACCGATGGCGTAAGGTCGCCTTCGCTTGGGCGATGATCCTCATGCTGGGCATACTTTTGCTCTTTACTGCTGCATGCGCTCCGATGCGCCAGCCCACGGCTACTCCATCTCTGACACCACCCCCAACGTCAACACCCGTTCCGCCCACTCCCACGTTAGTCCCTACGCCCACTCTTAGAGAGGCGTATTGGGGCGAAGTAGAGGGACTGGTGATGAGCGATGATGGGCAGTTGATCATTGGCGTGCAGTGGCTGTCCAAATCGCGGATTACTTACGTTGTCAAGGGAGGGGAGGTCGAAGAAGTGAGAAAGTTTCTTGGTGAGACTGCTCGAGTGACCGGGGAAATTGTTGAGCTCAGCCCCTGGATGAAGGAGATCACAGTGCGGGCTGTCAAGGCGTCCACTGAGCCCCGTCGTCTGTCCCTGCGCAGGGGATATATCCAAGAACTGGGGCCTTCGATCTACATGCAGGGCACCCATGTCTTGGTTGATCGCGAAGGCAAGCTCATTTGCCTGCTGAGCGCTAAGGAAAGCGGACTGGACCTGGATGCGTACATGAGGAGCAAAGTAGTAGTCATTGGGGTCATGAGCAAAACGGTGGAGGGCGATGCGCAGATTATGGAGGTAGAGGCGATTGAGCGAGCCAAGCCATAGCAAAAAGCCGCTGCAGATTGCTGCTCCTTTGACGGACGAAGTGATTGCGCAGCTGAAAGCGGGAGAGAGAGTCGCTATCAATGGCATGGTCTATGTGGCCCGCGATGCTGCACACAAGCGTCTGGTGGAAGCATTGCAGCAGGAGGAGCCACTGCCCTTTGACCTACGCGGCCAAATCGTGTATTATATGGGGCCATCACCAGCAAGGCCAGGCAAGCCGATTGGTTCAGCAGGGCCGACAACTAGTGGTCGGATGGACTCCTATACGCCTGCGTTGCTTGCAGCAGGCTTAAAGGGGATGATTGGCAAGGGCAAACGCTCCATGGAGGTGCGGGAGGCGCTGCGGCGATATAAGGCAGTCTATTTTGCCGTTCCAGGGGGTATAGCTGCCCTGCTGGCCAGCAAAGTGAAGAAGGCGGCACTCGTTGCTTATGAAGATTTGGGGCCAGAGGCCATCTTGCGCTTGGAGCTAGAGCAATTGCCAGCAATCGTAGCCAATGATGCCTATGGCGGAGATGCCTACGAAGAAGGGAAAGCAAAGTACAGGTGTTAAAGCCTGTGGAAAAAGATGAATGCTGTCGGCACTGAACTGACGGCAGAAACTAATTCAATATTGAATGCGAAGGAGGCGAGCAAATGTTAATCCGCGAGAGAATGACCCACAATCCAATTACGGTCAGGGAAGATACGTCGCTATATGATGCACTCAAGATCATGCGCGACAACAAGGTGCGGCGGTTACCGGTCCTGAACAAGGATGGCAAGCTTGTCGGTATTGTTTCAGAGAAAGACTTGCTCTATGCCTCGCCATCGCCGGCCACCTCGCTAAGCGTATGGGAAATCAATTACCTGACATCCAAGATCACGGTCCGCGAACTGATGACCAAAGAGGTTATCACCATCTGTGAGGACTGCCCTTTGGAAGAGGCAGCACGAATCATGGTAGACAACAAGATTGGTGGTCTGCCTGTGATGCGTGGGGATCAATTAGTCGGCATTATTACGGAGACGGATTTGTTCAAAGTTTTCCTCGAGTTGCTGGGAGCACGTGCGCAGGGCACTCGCTTCACCTTGCTGGTGCCTGAAAGAAAGGGAATGCTTGCTGCCATGGCACAGGAAGTGGCCAAAATGGGGGGCAACATCGTAGCACTGGGCACTTTCCTGGGAGAGGATCCCAGCAACCGCCTCATCACGATGAAAATTCAGGATGTGGACAAGGAAAAACTGTGGCCTGAGTTCGAGAAGCTGGGCATCCAACTCGTTGACGTGCGCGAGACGTAGGCTTGAGGCTGGTTGGGCAAGCGCTAGTTGGTTTTCACGTGAACTATCCCAGCAGGGGCGTTAGCGGTTTTTGACAAAATAGCCACTTCTGGCTATACTCCAGTTCCGCTACGCAGGTGCGAGCTTTTTTTGTGCCTGCGAGCGGGGTAAATGTTTCTCTTTGGAGGTATTTGGTGTACGCTGTTGTGGAAACAGGGGGCAAACAGTACAAAGTAGAAGTGGGGCAGACCGTTGAGGTGGAGAAGCTGCCGGTAGCACAAGGCCAAAGCGTAACTCTGGAGCGTGTGCTCCTCTTGGCGGACGGAGAAAAAGTTCAGGTTGGCCAGCCGACGGTAAAAGGCGCTTCCGTAACGGCTACAGTCTTGGGGCATGGTCTCAAGCGTAAGGCAGTTATCTTCCGCTTCCGTCCCAAGCAGCGCTATCGGGTCAAGAAAGGACACCGACAGTCATATACGCGCCTGCGCATTGAGGCGATCAATATCTAGTTAGCTTATGCAGAGCGGGATTCTGCGTTTCTTGAGGAGGTTTGGGCATGGCACACAAGAAGAGCGGCGGTAGCAACCGCAATAACCGTGATAGTGAATCGAAGCGCCTCGGTGTGAAGCGTTTCGATGGGGAGTTGGTGCGCAGCGGCACTATTATCGTGCGTCAGCGCGGAACCAGGTTCTACCCTGGGTTGAACGTGGATATGGGCAAAGACTATACGATCTTTGCCACTGTTGACGGCTATGTGAAATTCGAGGACATCACACGCAACAAAAAGCGTGTAAGTGTCTATCCAGAGAGGCAGTAGGGAAACAATGAAGAAAGATATTCATCCCAAATATTATCCGCAAGCCAAGGTTATCTGTGCCTGTGGCAATACGTGGACTACTGGATCTACACAGGAAGTGATCCACACCGAAATGTGTTCAGCCTGCCATCCCTTCTTTACCGGCGAGCAGCGCATCGTGGACACGGCTGGTCAGGTCGAGCGTTTCCAGCGGCGCAAAGAAGTGGCGGAGCGAATAGCTGAAGAAACTGCCCGCCGCCGCATGGAGAAGCGCGAGAAAGAGGAAAGCATCTTCGAATTCGTGACCGAGGAAGAGAAGAAGGCAGCGCCAGAAGAGGCTCTTCCCTTGGAACAGGCCGCTGTGGAGGCAAAACCCAAAGGCGGTGGCAAGGCGCGAGTCAGCAAGAGCAGGGCAGAGGCGCGTCCCAAAACGACGGGCCGTGGTAGGCCAACAAAGGACGACAAGAAGGCTCAAGCGGGAGGCAAAGCCAAATCCTCTGCAAACCCTGCATCCGAGTAGGCTCGCAGCTAGTTAGATGGAAGAGACAGAGTACCCACTCTGTCTCTTTTATCATATCGCAAAGCAAAGGAGAGAATGACTGCCGTGTCTCACCATCGTTATGAAGGGGGCTGGGTTGAGGTTATCTGTGGTTCCATGTTCTCCGGCAAGACAGAAGAATTGATCCGCCGGGTCAAGCGCGCCGTGATTGCCAAACAGAAGGTACAGGTGTTCAAGCCAAGTCTAGATACACGCTACGTGCATGAGAAGGTAACCTCGCATAGTGGTGCGCAGTTTCATGCCACGCCCGTCGCAGAGGCTGCTGATATCTTAAAACATCTCGATCCAGATACGGAAGTAGTGGCAATTGATGAGGCGCAGTTCTTCGATTGGGCTATTTCCGAGATAGCAAACGAGTTGGCCAATCGTGGCTTGCGCGTCATCGTAGCCGGGTTGGACATGGATTTCCGGGGCGAGCCATTTGGCCCCATGCCCGTCCTGATGGCTCAGGCCGAACAGGTGGATAAACTGCAAGCGATTTGTCAGCAGTGTGGAGCGCCAGCCAGCCGTACCCAACGCCTCATCAATGGCAAACCTGCTGCTTATGATGACCCGGTGATTCTGGTGGGAGCTGAAGAGGTCTATGAGGCACGCTGCCGGGTGTGTCACCAAGTAGCTCGTCCCAGGGCAGAAGCATGAAAGAATTTCACTACGGTGGTCAAGCCGTTATCGAGGGCGTGATGATCCGTGGTGCCAGCCACATGGCAGTGGCTGTGCGCAAGCCCTCTGGCGAGATCGTGGTGCATAGCGAACCATTGCCCCCTCGGCTCTACAACAGCCCCCTTATCAAGTTCCCTTTTGTGCGCGGACTGACCATGTTGTGGGACACTCTGGTTCTTGGCACACGCTCGCTCATGTTCTCCGCTGATGTGGCTCTGGCGGAAGAAAACGTGCAGTTCGGTGGCCCTATGATGTGGGGAACACTTTTGCTTTCCCTTGTCTTTGGCGTTGGACTTTTTGTCCTGCTGCCGATGTTGCTAGTTGGTTTGATCGATCGCTATATCACTGTGCCTCTGCTCAGCAACTTGGCCGAAGGATTGGTTCGGGTGCTGTTTTTCCTGGCTTACTTACTTGCCATCCGCAGTTTGCCCGATATCCGACGCGTTTTTGCCTACCATGGGGCAGAACACAAGACCGTCAATGCTTATGAAGCAGGCGTCCCGTTGACAGTTCAGGAAATCAAACCCTTTCCCATCGCCCATACACGCTGTGGCACGAGTTTTCTTTTGATTGTATTGGTCCTCTTCGTTCTCCTCTCAGCGCTGTTGGGCCGGCCACCCATGCTCTGGCGCGTGCTGTCACGGCTGGCTTTGGTGCCTATTGTCGTTGCTCTGGCTTATGAGTTCATCAAATTCACCGCTCGTTACCATGACCATGCTCTGGTGAGGTTTCTCATCGCTCCGGGGCTCTGGCTACAACAGCTCACAACTCAGGAACCGGATGACAGTATGCTGCAAGTGTCAATCGCTGCTTTGCAGCGTGTGCTGGCTGAAGACCATGCGGGCACCTGAAGGCTGCTTGTGCTAAGAAATGTCCTCTCTACTCTAGGAGAAAGATGTACAGCATAGAAGAATTGCTAGCAAAAGCGAAACAACCTGCCGCAGAGGCTATGCGACTGCACCCCCTCTATCAAGGCAAGATAGCAATCACCGCCAAGTGCCCGATTCGGGACTTGAATGATTTTGCCATCTGGTATACGCCAGGCGTAGCAGCTCCGTGTCAGGCCATCTCTGCCCAGCCTGAGCTTGTCTACGAATACACCAACAAAGCCAATGTGATTGCCATCGTCTCTGACTGCACCCGCGTGCTTGGATTGGGGGATATCGGCCCAGAGGCTGGCCTGCCGGTTATGGAAGGAAAGGCTTTGCTCTTCAAATATTTGGGTGGCGTGGATGCCGTGCCGCTTTGCTTGGACACTAAAGATCCAGATGAAATGATCCGTGCGATCAAGCTGATTCAACCTTCTTTTGGCGGCATCAATCTAGAAGACATTGCCCAACCCAAATGTTTCTACATCCTCGATGCGCTGCGTGCAGATCCAGAGATTCAGATTCCTGTCTGGCACGATGACCAGCAGGGGACGGCCACGGTATTGTTGGCTGGGCTGCTCAATGCCCTCAAGATCGTAGGCAAAGAGTTATCTGCAGTACGAATTGCCATGATTGGCTTTGGCGCCGCGAATGTTGCTACGTTGCGTCTGTTGAGAGCCAGTGGAGTGGATCTTGGGCAGGTCATTGTGGTGGATTCCCAAGGCATTCTGCATCGAGAACGCCGGGACATCGAAGAGAAACAAGACCAGTTCCCTGACAAGTGGGCTATCTGTCAGGAAAGCAATGCCGAAAACCGCCGTGGCGGCATAGCGGAGGCTTTGCGTGGTGCAGATGTATGCATTGCCCTTTCCAAGCCTGGGCCAGGTACGATCAAGCCCGAATGGGTGAAAGGCATGGCGAAGGATGCCATTCTTTTCCCTTGCGCTAACCCGATTCCAGAGATCTGGCCTTGGGAGGCGAAAGAAGCCGGAGCGCGCATCGTAGGAACAGGCCGTTCCGATTGGCCCAATCAGCTTAACAATTCGCTGGGTTTCCCGGGCATTTTCCGGGGCACGCTGGACGTGCGCGCCCGTACGATTACTGATGAAATGTGCCTGGCTGCAGCACAGGAATTGGCGCAGTGTGCTCAGGATAAGGGCATTCATGAGGAGTATATCATTCCCACCATGGAAGAGTGGGAGGTTTTTCCACGCGAGGCTGTCGCCGTAGCCTTGAAAGCCCAGGAGCAGGGCGTAGCCCGCCTGCAGGCTACCCGTGAAGAACTCTATGCCAGAGCCTCAGCAATGATCAAGGCGGCACGCGACCAGGTGCATTTGTTGATGAGGGAAGGCTTGATTGCGCCTCCCCCTAACGAGTGAGCCAGTAAGCGAAGGCGATAGATGAGCTGTGGAAACCCGGTTTCTGAAAGAAGCCGGGTTTTTGCTATATGGTGGCCAATAGATCGTTACCATATGCCTGACACAAGCATTTTGCTCTTGTCTGGGGCACGTTTTTGCAGTAGAATCGCAGATACTGGCCACATATGAAAATAATTTATCGCGATAAAGAGTGGGAATTAAAAGGGAATATCACCGTGCGCGATGCCATCAAGAAAATTGGGCTGCAGCCTGAGGCAGTATTGGCCCTGCGCAATGGCAGGCTGATTACGGATGATGTCATCGTCAAGCCGGATGACACGATTCACCTAATCGCTGTGGTATCCGGCGGATAGCGAACTGGGAAAGGGAAGATGAAGTGTAGGAAGTGCGGCGAGACAGCCGTGATCAACATGCGTCAGCACAGGCTCAGCCTATGTGGCGAGCATTTTCTGGAATGGGTTCCACAGCAGGTGCAGCGAGCCATCGAGCATTTTCACATGTTTGTGCCCGATGAACGCGTGCTGGTGGCGATCTCTGGGGGCAAGGATAGCCTGAGCCTGTGGGATATTTTGTTGCGCCTAGGCTATGCCGCAGATGGGCTATATATCCACCTTGGCATTGCGAATGGCGGCTATTCCGATGTTTCGCAGCAAAAGGTCGAGCGGTTCGCAGCCGAACGCAACGCCCGCTTCATGGTGGTCAATGTGGCGGGCGAATATGGTCTGAGCATTCCAGAAGTTGCGCGTCACAAACGGGGACGCAGCATCTGTGGCACTTGTGGTCTGGTCAAGCGGCACATCATGAACCAGGTAGCCTTTGAAGGCGGGTACCACGTGCTTGCTACTGGGCATAATCTTGACGATGAGGCCGCAGTGCTCTTTCAGAACGCCTTGCACTGGGCCACGGGTTACCTCGCGCGCCAGGCGCCTGTGTTGCTTTCGACGCATCCTCGGCTGGTACGCAAGGTCAAGCCATTGATCCGTCTCTACGAACGTGAGATGGCTGCCTATGCCTTGGTGCGTGGCATTGATTACATCTATGAAGAGTGCCCATACTCCCGAGGTGCTACAACGCTGTTCTACAAAGAGTTGCTCAATCAACTGGAGGAGCGTTCTCCTGGGGCCAAGCAGATGTTCTACCTAAGTTTTCTGCAGGCGCGGCAAGAGGGGCGCTTGCTTTCTGCCGAAGCGAGCGAAGTGGAATTGGGCGAATGCCAGCGTTGCGGGCAGCCCACTACTGTGCCCGACTTGTGTGCCTTCTGTCACCTCTGGGAGAGTACAGATCAAGTGCAAGGATCTGAAGAAGCAGAGAGGAAAGAGCAGGTAGCGGGCATGCCCGACGACCAAATGGGATAAACAAGCTAGGCTGCTCAGCAGATGATCGGATATCCAGGAGTAATGGGAAACAATTCAACCGAGCACTCCAACGCGATAAGACCTTACCGGTACTTCGATTTCGTGATGGTTCTCTTCGTGGCGGTGCTGATTATCAGCAACGTCGCCTCATCGAAAATCCTTTTGTTGGGACCTTTTACCTTTGATGGTGGAACGATCCTTTTTCCCATCAGCTACATCTTTGGCGATATCCTCACGGAAGTGTACGGCTACATCCGCTCGCGCAGGGTTATCTGGAGCGGCTTTTTCTGCACAGCCTTGATGGCTGTGGTTCTGGCCATTGTGGGAATGTTGCCTCCTGCACCGGGTTGGACCAATCAGGAAGCATACATGGCTATCCTGGGCATCACGCCGCGCATTGTGCTGGGCAGTCTGATTGCCTATTTCTCCGGTGAGTTCTCCAACTCTTATGTCCTGGCCAAGATGAAGATATGGACGCAGGGTCGTTGGCTGTGGACGCGGACCGTTGCCTCTACGATTGTCGGTGAGGGCGTGGACACCTTGCTGTTCGTGTTGATTGCTTTCTATGGGGCGTTGCCGTCTGCGCTACTAGGTAGCGTCATCGTCTCAAATTACGTGTTCAAGGTGGGCATCGAAGCACTGGCCACGCCAATCACATATGCCATCACCAATTTCCTGAAACGCACGGAGAATGAGGACTACTACGATTATCACACTGATTTCAATCCGTTCCGTCTGAGTTAGAGGATCAACGTCGCAGGATAGGTAAGAAAACTGTGAATCAACTAACATACAGAAAAGCGAGATAATCATGGATGAATTGTTGCTTGAAGAAGAATTGCCCCCAGATCACCGTTCGGGATTTGTCACCTTGGTGGGACGTCCAAGCGTTGGCAAGTCAACGCTGCTCAATGCCTATGTCGGGCAGAAGGTAGCCATTGTATCGAAAAAACCTCAGACAACGCGCAATCGCATCCAGGGCATCCTGACACGTCCTGATGCCCAGATCATTTTTGTGGATACGCCCGGGATTCACCAGCCATTGCACAAGTTGGGTGAATACATGGTGAAGACGGCGCACAAGGCGGTTCCCGATGCCGATGTGGTGCTGTCCGTGGTGGATGTCAGTGTCACACCTACGGAGGAAGATCGCATGGTTGCGGAATTCCTCGTGAAGAAATGCTCTTCTCCGATCATCTTGGTGCTCAATAAAATGGATTTGCTCCCCCCGGACAAAGTATCGGCGCATAGCGAAGCCTATTTTGCGCTTGGCCGGTTCGATGATTGGATGATGACTTCGGCAACTCGGGGGCAAAACCTGGACAAACTCTTGGATATGGTCATCGCGCGCTTGCCCTTTGGTCCACGCTATTATCCTGCGGGGCAGGTGACGGATCTCAGCGAACGCTTCATTGCCTCCGAGTTGATTAGAGAGCAAGTGCTGCACTTTCTACACCAGGAGGTACCCTATGCCGTTGCTGTGGTGATCGAGGAGTTTACCGAGCGCCGTCCAGGGCTGACCTACATTGCGGCAACTATCTATGTGGAAAAAGAATCGCAGAAGGGCATTGTAATTGGTGCTAAAGGGGAAATGCTGAAGAAGATAGGTGCTGCAGCGCGAGAAGAAATCGAACGCATGTTAGACACCAAAGTATTTCTGGAACTGTGGGTGAAAGTGCGTCCCAAGTGGCAGCGCGATGAAGCCGCACTGCGCTATGTGGGGTATCCGTTGTGAGTTGGTTGCGATTTCAAACTTGAGTTGGCTCACCGAGCCAGCGCACAGGGCTCTATTCAAGGTTTTCGCGTGTTGGTTGGTGTTGGTATCGGCGACAAAGTGCGCGTTGGTGTAGGTTGCGGGGTGTAGGTAGGTTGTAGCGTGGGAGTAATTGTGGGTACTAAGGTGTTCGTGGGTGGAGGCGTTGGGAGTGACGGGGGCGGGGGTAATGCTGTGTTCGTTGGCGAAGGTATCTTTGTTAGTGTAGCCGTTGGTGTCGGCGTGGGCATGCGAAATCCCAGTGGTATATAGATTTGACATGCTCGCGAAACGAGGGGCATGTAGATGTGATAACTAGGTGGAAAGAGTGCCCTAGCAAGAAACGAGCAGCTAGCGAAGACAAAGGCTACCAAGATACCCATTTTCAAAAGCCTTATCATGGTACCCTCTCTAATTTGGTAGATTCTTCTAAGCTATTCCACTCAAAATCTCGTAAGCCAATAGAAGGCGGCTCCTACTGCAGGAGAAAAGAGGTCGCCTTTATAGTGGCTGCTCATCTCTATTGACAACCAACGATTGGAAGATGATCCTTACCTTTGCTCTGCCAGTTTTTTCTTTTCTTCCTCGACCAGCATGCGGCGTAGCACCTTGCCCACCATCGTCTTGGGCAGCTCTGTGCGGAATTCCACCGCGGTCGGCACCTTGTACTTGGCCATATTGGCGCGACAGAATTCAATGATCTCCTCCGCTGTGGCCCTCTCCCCTTCCTTCAGCACGATGTAGGCTTTCACCGTCTCGCCGCGATACGGATCAGGAATGCCTGCCACTACTGCCTCTTTCACCTTGGGATGCTGGTAGAGCACTTCCTCTACATCCCGCGGATAGATATTGAACCCACCAGCGATGATCATGTCTTTCTTGCGGTCCACAATCTGGAAGTAGCCCTCCTCATCCATCCTGGCAATGTCCCCTGTGTACAACCAGCCATTGCGCAGGGCAAGCGCTGTCTCCTCCGGCATGTTCCAGTAGCCTTTCATCACTTGTGGCCCACGCACGATCAGTTCCCCTATCTCACCTGGCGGCAACTCCTTGGTGCCCGTCTTCAAATCCACGATCTTGGCATCCGTATCGGGGAAAGGCACGCCAATGGTGCCAATCTTGTTCTTGCCGTAGATCGGGTTGGCATGGGTCACCGGTGAAGCCTCGCTCAGACCATAACCCTCTACGAGATGTCCACCGGTCAACTCCTGGAACTTGGTCTGCACCTCCACCGGCAGCCCTGCCGCGCCACTGATGCAGGCGCGAATGGACTTGACATTGTACTTGTGGAGATCGGAGAAGTTGTTGAACGCCACGTACATGGTGGGCACACCGGGGAAGAAGGTTGGGTGATGCTTGTTGATGTTCTGCATCAGGGTCGGGATGTCGCGCGGATTGGGGATGAGCAGCAGGGCTGCTGCTGCATAGATGCCCAGGTTCATACAGGTAGTCATGCCGAAACTATGGTACAGTGGCAGCGCAGTCAGAATGACTTCTCCCGCTTCCCTGATATCCGGTACCCAACGCCTGCACATGACAGCGTTGGACATGATGTTCGCATGGCTGAGTTCGGCTCCCTTGGGCACGCCCGTAGTACCACCTGTGTACAGAAGACACGCAGTATCGCTGGGCCTGACCTCTACCGGCGTAGGCTTAGCAGGCGCCTTGCTGAGCAAATCCTGAAGCCAGTAGGTATTGGCATCGCCTGAGATGTCCTGCCGATCCCCTTCGTGCTTCTCCTTGGCCAACGTGAAGAGCAGCTTGATCAGCGGGGGGAAGTACTCCTTGATATTAGTCACAATGACATGCTTCAGTGCAGTACGAGCACGCACCTGCTTGACGATGGGATAGAAGCGGCTCATCACCAGCATCGTCTCCGCTCCCGAATCCTTGAGTTGGTGCTCCACCTCGCGCGCAGCATAGAGTGGATTGAACGAGACAACGATGGCTCCAGCTTTGAGTGCGCCATAGTAGCCAATGATGAACTGGGGGCAGTTCGCCATATAGATGCCCACGCGGTCGCCCTTCTTGACTCCCAGTTGTTGCAGGGCAGCGGCAAAGCGGCCGGCCAGGGCGTTGAGCTGCGCGTAGGTCAACTTGGCGTCCAGGAAAATAGTGGCTGTTGCGTTGGGGTACTTGCGTGCAGATTCTTCTAGATTGGTATGTAATGGACGTTCTGGATACTGGATAGTAGCTGGAACTCCGGGTTCATAATTTTTCAACCAGGGCTTCTCCATTGTCTCCATTTCCTCCTTTGGAATTATAGCCCCAGGTAGATGCAAGAGGCATCTATCACATACCTTGATTCCCTAAAACATGCAGAAGAGCGGTTTTCTCGGTCTCACCTCCTCATTTGGCTATATATGGGATGGTTAGTGGTCCATCTGGCAACACGGCTACGCGTGGGCGATAACCCATTGCTCGAATCTGCTCTTCCACTGCTGCCTGCAGGTCATCCACCGGCTGCAGTTTACAAGCTTTCACCACGGCGTGGTCCATAGCGCAGTAAATGCGTATGTCATATTTCTGCATGAGGTAGGCATACACCTGTGCTTCCCATTGATCAAGGATGGTCTGTTCTAGGTTGACAATGTGTTCCAGGATGTCATCCGCTGACGTACCCACGCACATCAGTTCGCCAAAATTACCATGGTCAGGGATGCCGTCACTACACTCGCTTGCTACAAAGATGGTACCTCCTGGTTCCGTAATGCGGGCTCCAGCGGAAATGCCTTTTACCGTCTGATAGAGATTTTGATCCAACGGGTAACCACTGTTGGATGTAACGACAATAGGGAATGCATGTGGTACTGGCTGCATTACCTCCTCTTTTGCCCGCTGGCAGCCTGCGCGGTGTGCTTCGATATAGTCGCCTACGAAGAGGGCGGTGATCTCTTTGGCCGAATTCAGCGTGACATTGACCATGAAATCGGGTGGGCAAAGGCTGACCATTGCTTCAATTTCACGGCGTATCGGATTGTCTTCCACCGTTCCCCATGTGCTCAGCGGGTGCGCGATGAGGTCAAACCTGTGAATGTGCAGAATTGTATCAATCGAGGCTATGCCAGGGATAATGCCCTTGGCACCGCCGGAGAAACCAGCGAAAAAGTGCGGTTCGATAAAGCCAACCACAATCCGCTTGTCCGCTTCCACGTATATTTTGTTCAGATACGCCTTGTGACCTTTAGCCGTTTGGCCAATGCACACATTTTGTTGCGGGTCAAAAGCATTGTGATTGAGTATCGCTACCTCTTTGACTACATCCTTGCCGAACATAACTTCGATTTCCGCTGGTGTATTGGCGCGATGGCTGCCATTGCCCAGAAGTATGGCCACCTGTTTGGCTGGTACTGGCAGTTCCTGCAAAAGCCAAGGGATGAGCTGACGGTTGGGCACTGGTCGGGTACCATCTGAGGTGACGATGACCACGCGATCTCCCGGACGAATCACTTCGCGCAAAGGTTTGCTGGCGATGGGATTGTGGCAGGCAACATGGAAGGCTTGCTCGGCATTGGGCAATGGCGGGGCGAAAGCAGGACGGATAATGTGCCATTCGGCTAATTTTGGATTGGCATAAAAGGGAATCGTACCGTGCCCATAGGCAATGTCGATCATACGTGTTTTATCCACGATATTTGCATGCATACACTCTGTTGCACCTCATTGGTTTTTCCTATCGGTTGTTCGGACAGTTATCATAGGGCTTGATGCACAATCAGTATCATTCCTCTGGGAACATTTTGCCCGGGTTCATGATGCCATTTGGATCAAGGATTTGCTTGATTTTGCGCATGATCTCCAAACTGTAGCCGTGTTCTGCGCGCATGAACTCTCGTTTGCCAATGCCCACACCGTGCTCGCCAGTGCATGTCCCGCCTACGCTCAGCACCCATTGTACCAGACGCCGGTTGAAGGCATGAGCACGCTCTTGCTCTTGAGGGTCACACTTGTCGGAAAGCATCTCCACGTGCAAGTTGCCGTCGCCAGCATGTCCGAAGGTGGCGATGCGCACATTCAGTTCCTCGGCCAGAGCATAGGCCTTGGCTACTGCTTCCGTATAGCGGGAGATGGGCACCACGATGTCGCCAATCTCTGCTCTGCAACCAGCGTTGAGTTGTTTGACTGCTTCGTGCGCCTGCTTACGGGCATACCACAGGCGCTCCCGCTCCGGTGGTGTTAGCCCTTTTTCGAAAGAAAGACAGCCGGCATCGCGGCAAGTCTCTTCAATTAGTTCGATTTCCTGTGCGATGCCTGCCGGCAGGCCGTGGAATTCCATCACCAACGTGGGCGCTTCGGTTAGCGATGAGCCCGTCCATTGGTTCACAATGCGTACAATGGTTGGATCCATCAGTTCCAGTGCTGCAGGCGTAGGCCCGTAGCGATTAATGGCATAGATTGCTTCCGCTGCAGCCTCCATAGATGGGAACACAGCCACAGCAGCCATAGCCTCCGGACGGATGCGTAACCGCAGGGTGATCTCGGTAACTACGCCCAAAGTGCCCTCGGACCCTACAATCAAACGGCACAGATCATAGCCACTGGACGACTTGAGCACTGGCCGTCCTATGCGTACGATTTCGCCTGTTGGGAGCACCACCTCCAGTTGCAGCACATAGTCTTTGGTAACCCCATACTTGACCGCGTGCATGCCACTGGAGTTATTCGCCACCATGCCTCCAATGGTCGCCACATCGCTGGAGCCAGGAGCAGGAGGGAAGAAAAGACCATAGCGGGCCAGTTTCTGGTTCAATTCGTCATAGATGATGCCTGGTTGTACGACCACTTGCAGGTCGGCTTCGCGTATTTCGATGATCTGGTTCATGCGGTACAGTGCCAGCAGGATGCCACCGTGCACCGGTATGGGATTGCCTTCCAGGCTGGATCCGCCGCTCCAGGGTGTGACTGAGATCAGTCTTTCGTTGGCATGCTTCAAGATGGCGCTGATCTCCTGTGCGTTTTGTGGCCAGACTACGACATCAGGCGGATGTGGCCCGTGGAAGGATTCATCTTGTGCGTGCGCATCGAGATCAGCCTGCCGCGTCGAGACGCGCTCTGGACCAAGTAGGTTGGTTAAGAACTCAATAGTCTCGCTTGTGATATGCATGTGTACCTACCAAGTGGTATGACGGGTGATGTGTGAACTGCGTAGTGCCGAGCATCACGTTGCACTCGTTGCTTTCCATGCATTAGAACTCGCAAGTTCCGAAGTCGCGTGCTAGTTCTACCTCCCCAGTGAATTCCTGCCTTGCCTGGGCAAGCAGTGCATTCAGATTGGCAGTTAGGGCTGGGTAGTGAATCAAATAGAGCTTTTTCACGCCAGCACGTTGTGCAACCTGCCCTGCCTGAGCTGCCGACGAGTGGCCAGCGTGCTCGCCAGAAGCCTCATGGATGAGCACATCTGCGCCATAGGCCAAGCGCACCAAGTTCTCACAAGGCGCCGTATCGCCAGAATAGACGATAGCACGCCCTGAAGCCTTGTTCTGAACTTTGATCATCAGGCTAGGAATGACGTGAGCTGCCGGAGAAGCCGTGATGAGCAAATCTGGCAGGTCAAGGACCATACTACTATTTTGTAATTGTACTTCGCGATAGGTTGGCGGGCAAAATCCAGGCCATTCTTCTGAGGGTCGGAAAGCATTCAATAAGGCTTGAGCAGCCCGCAGCCCTTCTGCCTCACCCAGCACTTGGAGGGGTGTTTGGCAGCCCAGTAACCAAAGCCCCAGCACTAATACAGGGAGCCCATAGATGTGGTCCGGGTGTCTGTGGGTGAGAATCACATACTGCAGTTGACAGGGTTCGATACCTGCTAGTTGCACTTTCAGCAATGGGCTGCCGGCGCAATCAATGAGCAACGTGGACTGTTCGCCCTCAAGCGCTAGGTAAGTGTTGTCGTGACCTATCGCGGGCACCGCTGCTCCTGTGCCAAGAAAAGTCAAGGTAGCCATGGATTGCCTCGCAGCGTGACGAGTAATGAGTGGTGAGTGAATGCCGGATCAGGCGCTTGCCAGGCGTTACCTGCTTCGTGTTTTTTGCCAGACATGATAGATGCGCTGTAATGCCGTAACATTGGTTAGAACTGCTAACACCCAGAGGGTTAACTGTGCCTGTTGCAGGATAAGACCTGCCACGAGTACGATTACCCGCTCGAATCTAGTAAATAGCCCCTCCTTACAGGCAACGCCCACCCCTTCTGCACGTGCTCGGGTGTAACTAACCATGAGTGAGCCGAACAAAGCGGCATATACAAGGACAATCTCGACTTTGGCTCCGCCCTGCACATACCAAAGTAAAAGTCCTGCAAGCACTGTACCCTCTGAGAAGCGGTCAGTTACGGAGTCAAGGAATGCACCAAAGATCGTTACCTGCTCCATTTCGCGGGCTAAAGAACCATCCAGGTTGTCGAATATACTGGCCAAAGCCAACAGAATGCCTCCAAGGCGCAGATGTCCAATTGCCAACTCGTACATCACGGGCAAATGAAGCAGATAACCCAACACAGTTAAGGCATTCGGCGGGACACCCAGGCGTCCAAGCAGGCGAGCAATGAATGCACTCAGTGCACGAGTCCAATTTCGGAATTTGTCACTCAACATGAAGTTTGCCCTCAGCTTTCTGTTGTAGGAGCTCTTCGTAGACATCAAGCACTTGGCGAGCAATAATAGACCAGTCGTAGCGGGCAGCTTTACGACGGCCGCGCTCGCCCATTTCCTGGCGCAGGGCGGGGTCCTGCAGCAATTTGATAATTGCATCGGCTAGGGCACGCTCGTTTTCTGGTTCGACCAGAAAGCCTTCCTGACCATCTTCTAGCACACAGCGGTATCCCGGGATATTGCTCGCTACAATGGGCTTTCCAGCAGCCATGGCTTCTAATAGGACGATGCCAAAGCTCTCAAAACCAATAGAGGGAGCGCAGAAAACGTCACAGGTCTTGTAATAACGGGGCAGGTCCTCTGATGAAACGCGACCCACAAATTTGACACTGCTCAGATGGTGCATGCGCGCATAACGTACAAAGGGCTCCTTGTCTTCTTTGCTATAGGCTCCAGCGACGATCAACCGTGCATCCGGTACTGCTTGTACGATATAAGGAAAGGCGCGGATGAGGTAACGAAATCCTTTGCGCTTTTCCAGCCTCCCCACGAAGAGGATATTGGGTCGGCCATCGTTGTATCGTTCAACCGGCTGGACATGTGCCCCGCTAAAATGCTGCACGTCAATGCCGTTAGGGATGATTCTATACTCACCGGGAAAATAGCGGCTGGCAAGCTCCAGTGCGGCTTCGGAGACGCATATCCTGGCATGCAACTTTTCGAGAAGGGGCTGCAAGAGAGGGCCTACAGTTTCCAGACCCCAGTGACGACTCTCGCGGTAGGCGTGGAATGTGCCTACATTTATCGTCTTGGAATGGCGCAGCACGAAAAGGGGCAAAGCAGGCATCAGTGGCTCGTGCAGGTGAATGATGTCGAATTGCTTTTCCTTCAGCAGGCTTTTCACAGGCCGGTAAATGCGTGGCGACAAGGTGACACGCGAAATAGAACCGCCGAAGGGAACAGGGGTAATACGCTTGCCCATTCTAATAACGTTGTCAGGCACGTTTGGCGCATCCTCAGAACATGGTGCGATGATCTTGACCTCGTGGCCCCATTCGCGAAAGCACCGATCTAGGTGGGAGACATGTTCTGTGACCCCACCAGGATATGTATACTCATAAGGAGTAACCAGTGCAATTTTCATGCGCTGCTTCCCAGGTGTTCGGGTAATTTCCAGACGGGTTGAAACATCACCCATTGCTCAGGATGCTGGCCGATGTATTTCTCCAGAACAGCGACCAGCTTGGTCATCCCTGAGCGGATGTCCTTTTCCAGTTCGCCGCTGTTTTCTAGCGGCAAGGGTGGTTCAACGTAGACTTCGAACGTGTTGTCTGGCTTGCGTATGCTAAAGGCCAGTGCCAGTTTAGCACCCGTGCGTAAGGCCAGGTGCACATGCCCATCGGGAAGCAATGCTGGCGCACCAAAGAACTCAACCAGTGCCCCGGTAGCGTTCAGGTTTCTATCCGCAGCCAGGCCCACGATTTCGTTGTTGCGCAGCGCTTTGAACAACGGGCGCAAGAAACTATCTACCGGTATAATTTTGATGCCTTTGCTGGCGCGTAGCGATACCACATACTGATATAATTTCTCCGGTTGTAGGTGCTCTCCAATTACCGTAATAGGATATTTCCGCAGCGCAAATGCTTGTGCTACAACATCAAGATTCCCGAAGTGAGCAGTAACTATGATCAGGCCCTTGCCAGCGGACAAGGACTGGTCGATATGCTCCAATCCGTGAATTGTCACTAGCCGCTCAATTCGCTCCGCACTGAGCGACGCGACACGGAAAAGGTCGTAGTAATTGCGTGCCTGATTGCGGAATATCTGTCGTGCTACTTGTGCGATGCGCGTCGGTTCGGCCTGTGGCCCGAGCACGTGGCGTAGGTTGTCCAGCACATTCTCCCTGGATGCCTTCGACATAGCGTATGCCAGATCGCCGAGAAGGGTAAAGAAAGCATACCCCATGCGCGGAGGTATCCGTGGCATCACAGCGCCAAACAGGCGATAAACGTAATAGCTCAGCAGCGATTGATTGGTGATAGCAATGCCTCCCGACGTATTGTTAGGACAAGACGAGTTCGAGATGACATCATGTCTCGTCTCTTGGTACCATTCTGTGCTGGCTTGGATGATACGTATCAGGAGCGGGTTTGTCAAACCAAAGCGCGAGGGATATAATCTGACCATACCAGCCAAAGGAGAACCACATGACGCAGAAAAACCAGGCTCCTTATCGCCCCATGATTCGTGAGTTACCCCCTTCGGAACGCCCCCGAGAACGATTGCAACACTATGGCGCTGCTGCTCTTTCTAATGGCGAATTACTGGCCATCATCCTGCGCACGGGAGTCGGCGGAGAGAACGTCCTTGATTTGGCGCAACGCTTGCTTTCGACCTATCATGGGCTGGCGGGGTTGGCGCGAGCCAGCTTCAGCGAGCTGGCGAGTGAGCACGGGCTAGGCATAGCCAAAGCAGCACAGGTACAAGCAGCATTTGAATTGGGAAAACGCTTGCTCGTTGCCTCCCCAGAGGAGCGTCCTCAGGTCACCTCGCCTGCTGATGCTGCCAATCTGCTCATGCCAGAGATGGGATTGCTGGAGCAGGAGCACCTGCGTACGTTGCTGTTGGACACCAAGCACCGTGTGCTGGCTTCGCCAACGGTTTATGTGGGCAACGTGAATACTTCAGTCATTCGCGTGGCGGAACTGTTCCGCGAAGCGATTCGACTCAATTGCGTGGCCATCATTGTCGCGCATAACCATCCCTCAGGTGACCCCACGCCCTCTCCTGATGATGTGCGCGTCACCGAGCAGATTGTGCAGGCGGGAAAACTGCTTGACATCGAGGTACTGGATCACCTCGTCATCGGCCATCAGCGCTACGTCAGCATGAAGGAGCGCGGGCTGGGATTTGCATAAGGCGAAGATTTTCCACTCAATGCATACCGGGATGAGCAATGGTCAGAACCCAAGCGTCATTTCCCCGTTCTCCGACCCCAGAGCAATCCAAATGTTGAAGAAGCCATACAGGATGAAAAAGCTGAGCAGGGCGAGACCAAGCAGGTTCATCAGCATCTCGGATGACAATCTCTGCGCAAGCCATAGCGTGGCAATCAGAAGGCAGAGGGCAACAAGAAGATAAAGCTGATAATTGAGCGCTAGGACGAGGGGCGTTGAAAGGTCCAGAGAGATAGGCTTTCCAAAACACTTGTCCCCAGTGCTGGTTCAGTGGGGTTGGTGTGGGGCCATGGACCAGGAGATACGCTATGATCACCCATAGAACTAGCAAAGCAAATAGAATGGTACCAAGGATCTTGCGCGGCATCAAGGTCTTGACCTGCTCTGCGCACCAATCGGTCAACTTTTGGGCACTGGTGAAAAGGTCGAGCCCCATCCAGATCCAGAAGAGGCTCACCAGTCCCAGTAGATCGTGGAAAGCGAGAAAGGTGTAAGCAAAGACTTCTTCGGCTGGCGAGCACTGGAGGCTGAGAGCATAAAGCGAGAGGAAGAGAGCGAGGGTCGCGGCAAAAGCGATGGTGGGCTTGAAAGTGCGTGCTTTCAGCACCAAGGGATTGGCCACCAGGATGAAGTAGACCCCGGTCAAGATAAGCCTGCCTGGTGTCCCTAGAAGGATTGCTTTGAGGCACAGAGAAGGGTAACTAAGCAAGTCCACCAGAAAACTGAGCAACAGAAGGAGAGGAGTCTTCATCCATTCCCCCTCTTGTCCGAAGTTCAGATATCCCATCCTGACCAGAAACTGTGTTATAATATTACCTCAACAGCATCCTGTTTCAACTATGCCAGTCGTAGTAAGCATTCCCAGCGTCAAGGAGAAACCACATGTTCAAAGATATCCAAAGGGCTGTCGTCGAAGAGTATTCCGGCATACGCGCCAAAGAGTACGTAGCCGAGATCATACGCCACCATCGCATACAGGCCAGCCCAGGATTCCGCGCTGCAGCAGAGCGCTGCTGCGACATCCTGGCTGGCTTTGGCCTGTCAGCAGAAGTGCTCCATTTTCCCGCCGATGAGAAAACGCAGTATTGGGGCTCGCCTATGTTTCAGGAATGGGCAGCAACTGAAGCTACTCTGCATCTCATCGAGCCTGTAGACAAGGCTCGCAAATTAGCGGACTATGCCGAGGTCAAATGTTCACTCATCCAGCGCAGCATGCCAGTGGAAAACCTAGAAGCCGAGCTCGTCTTGCTGGAGGACGGTGAGGAAGAAAAGGAGTATGAAAACCTCGATCTCCGGGGTAAAGTCGTCTTGACTAAGGGCGACCTCGACCGTGTGCGCGAGTTGGCAGTTGGTAGGCACGGTGCTGCAGGCATCCTTTTTGATGGCATGCGCGAGTCACCGCCGATTCGGCAGCGCATTGATCTGCCAGATGCAGTGCAATACACGTCTTTTTGGTGGCGCCCAGGGGACAAGAAATGCTTTGGGTTTGTGCTATCCCCTCGTACAGGCGAAGACCTGCGGAAACTAATCAAGTCACAGCAGCGCGAAGGCAAGCCACCGGTCAAAGTACGCGCCAAGGTAGTTAGTTGCCTCTACGATGGGTATATCGAAGTGGTATCGGCACTTATCCCAGGCGAAACGGACGAAGAAGTGGTCGTCATCGCCCATCTCTGCCACCCTCAACCATCGGCCAACGACAATGCCTCGGGCAGTGCCGCGCTGCTAGAATCGGCACGCACATTGCAGCATCTGATTCAGCATGGCAAACTATCGCCGCCCAAACGCGGCATCCGTCTGCTTCTTGTGCCCGAGATGACCGGCACCTATGCGTACTTGGCCACACATGAAGAAGAGATCCCTCGCATAGTAGCAGGGATCAACCTGGATATGGTGGGACAAAACCAGGACTTGTGTGGCAGTGTATTCATCATCGAAGGAACACCGGCAGCAACGCCTTCTTTTGTCACGGATCTCCTCGAACGCATGCGTGAAGAGTGGATAGCTCAGGCTCAGAATCTCTCCAGTTCATTTTCCTACCCACTGTTCCGACACACCGTTACGCCATTTTCCGGTGGCAGCGACCACTACATCCTATCGGATCCAACCGTAGGTGTGCCCACTGCAATGCTGATTCAATGGCCAGACAAATTCTATCACACCTCTGAAGATACCTTGGACAAGGTAGACCCGCGCATGCTGGCCATTCTGGGTGGGTTGGCAACTACTTACGCTTATTTCGTAGCCAATGCTGAGGCCCATGAAGCAGACTGGTTGGGCCACGAGATGCTGGCTAGGTTCAAAGCGCGCCTGATACGCAGCATGCAGAGTTCTTTGACTGACGCCCTGTCGGCCAAGAATAGCGAGGAGTTAGCGCAGGCAGCAGCACGCCTGGGAAGAACAGTGGAATTTGCCGCGAGTAGGCAGCGAGAAGCTTATCGCTCGCTCCTGCGCCTAGCCCCTAGAGAGGAATGGCTGATTGATGACCTGAACCAGGAAGTGGATCGCACTGTATGCCAGGAGATGGAGCAAGCCAGAAAAACTTTGCAGCGGAAAGCGCAGCAGTTAGGCCTGGCAGAAATTCCTCCCCTTCCACAAAAGGAGCCGGATGAATGGGAGAAACAGGCCGCAACAATGGTGCCGACCCGTCTGTTCCGTGGGCCAGTTTCCCCAGGGGCCTACATGCACAAATTGACTCCTCAGGAAAAAGAGGAAGTCTATGCCTGGATGAAGGAGCACCGCGCCCAGTACTATGGAATGAGCACTGTAGCCAACTACTGGGCTGATGGCAATCGGACTGTAGCAGAGATAGCGGACCTGGTAGAATTGGAAACAGGACAGCGTAACGTGCAACTGTTGGTGAAGCATTTCAAACTTCTGGCCCGATTGGGGTTAGTGGCACTAAGCAGCAAATAGAGATCAGACTATGGACAGGATATAGAGACACAAGCTATGTATATCCGACCGACTACTCGCCAGCCCCGTCGCTGGCCATGGCTCTTAGTCTTGATCCTTGTGCTTGCCTCTGCAGGCTTTTGGTATGTAGAGTCCAGAGGACTGGACTTGGCGCACTTGCCGGGCTTTTTAGGTCAGCAACGACCAACCCCAACGCCTACGGAGATTAGCAGCAAGGAATACACGGCTTCTGGCGATCGCTTTTTCGCCAACGGACAGATGGATGAAGCAATTGCCGCGTATCGTCGTGCCATAGAGCTAGATCCGAGCAACGCGACCGCTCACGCGCGCTTGGGACGCTTGCTCACCTTGAGAGGTCGCTATGCAGAAGGTCTACGCTTGGCACAAAGAGCAGTTGAGCTTGATTCCGAAAATGCAGAGAATCAGGCCATCCTGGGCATGGTCTTAGACTGGAATGGCGATTACGAGCGTGCTGTGGAAGCCTGTCTGAAAGCGATAGACCTTGACCCAAACTACGCCACAGCCTATGCTTACCTAGCCGAGGCCTACGCAGATAAGGGGCGTCTGGAATACGCACTGCAGATAGCCGAGAGAGCCATTTCCTTCGATCCTCATAACTTCTATGCACACCGCAATCTGGGCTACATTTTGGAAAGGCTGGGCGATTCCGAGGCAGCTGTCAGCGCATACATCGAAGCTATCTCTTTGCAACCCAATCTAGTTTATCTCTATCTCACTTTGGGTCGCCATTATCGAGCCATTAGAGACTATGAGGGGGCTATTGCCCAATTCCAAAAGGCGATTGAGGTAGATCCACGTGACCCAACTGCCTATGACAGCCTAGGTCTAGTATACTTTGATCAGCGGGAATATGAACTTGCGGCTGCCCAGTTCAAGAAAGCGCTAGAGATAGACCCTGAGTATGCCGCTGCCTATGGACACATGGGCTGGTGTTACTACACGCAGCTCCGCTATGAAGATGCCATTCCCTACTTTGAGCGCGCGATTTCTTTAGGCGCTACGGCGATTGAGTATTATTATGAACTGGGCTTGTGCTACGTCTATATTAACGATTGCGAAAAGGCTCGTCCTTGGTTGGAGAAAGCCTTGGAGATTGACCCGTATGCTCAACCGGCTTTGCAGGGTCTAAAAGCCTGTGAAGGAAGATAAGCATTGGGAGGTAGGTTGTGACACGTTCGCAGAAAGGACGAAGAAGAGCAACCCTGTTCTGGGCACTGAGTTTGTTAGTAGCGGTGAGCATGGTCTGCGGCACAGTACTTGTTGTCTGGCCCAATCCACAGCGACGTCCGCAGCCCACACCGACGAGGACCTCCGTCTCACCAACCGCAACAGAATCTACCATACCATCGCCCAGTCCGGTCCTGGCAACACTGACGCCTACACCGGCCTTAGCACCAACACTCGTGGTGCAACCTACTTCATGACATAGGCTATTGTCATGAGCTTGAAATATCTATGCGACTTGACGCAACTTTCCATCGAGACAAGACCAAAACCGTGCTGCTCATTTGTCAAAATTGACCTTTGCTGCTATAATAGAAATAAATATGGGCGCGTAGCTCAGTTGGTCAGAGCGCACGGTTCACATCCGTGAGGTCATAGGTTCGAGTCCTATCGCGCCCATGTTTTTTATCAGATACGGCTTCGATCAGACTCGATCTGCACACTGTCTGGACAGGTGGTAAGGGTGATCTCACTGACCTACCCAATGCGTCTGCTCTTGGCCATCTTGGGCCATCTGAGTCTATACATCATCGGCACGAACATAGCCTGGGCATTGCGCAAGCCCAAGCCTGGTCGCTTTGGACAGGTAATTGAATTTGTCAGACTATGGGGCAGAAAGCTATGGCTGGGCGAAGCGTTGCGTCTGGCTTATTATTTGATCCCGCCCTACCTCGTGCTCTATTACGGCTGGGCTAGCCCTTTGGACCTGGGCCTTGCCGATCTCGATTGGATCAGGGGAATAGGCTGGAGCGTCGCCCTTGGCAGTGGGAGCTTGCTTTTATTAGCGCTGCTCTGGTGGCAGTACACTCGCCTAATCAGGGAACAACCACGAATGCAAGGGATACAGTGGCTGACACAACCCTGGGGTGGGGCTTTTGTACTGCGGGAAGTTATCCTGATGGAATCATGGTGGTCTTTGTGCCGTAGTCCGATGCTGCTGCTAGCCGGCTCTTATTGGGGCGTCTATCTGGGACTGGCTGCCGTTTTCGTAGCAGCCATGCTCAATGCGCACATGTGGTACGCACTTAGCACCCCCGGCCTGCGCGAAGAGGTAGTGTTGACCGGATCATTGGCAATGGTGACGGCTACCCTGTACGCCTTTATCCACAATCTATGGCTATGCATTGCCGTCCACTTTGTCTTGCGTATGGCTATTCTGCACCTGCTACGAGCGGGAAGAGCACCGCATGATTTCACCGGTGAGCAGTTTGGGGCATAGCACAATGTAGCTACACCACGTGGCCAGCTTCCTGGTAGAATTATCCGGATACTACCTGAGGATAAAAGCCAGGACGAAGAGCAATACGAACATCGCCAATGCGATAATAGCGATTTTCCTGAGGTCGGTTAAAACGTAGTGATATTCTTGCGCCAAATCCACCTTAGCCGGAACAGAAGCCTTTGCAGAAGTAACCCTAGTGGCAACCGGCGCGGAACGCAACTCTCCAGCCTTTTGGGTAGGCACAACGGTCTTCTTAGTTTGAACTCCCTTACGATGTGATCGCTTGCCTTTCTTAGCCATGTATATCCCAGAAACTCCTTATCTGCTGAACTCCCTTATTGTTAACGCTCCAAAATTATAACCGAACCCACCCTGTAGTCAAACTCTGCTCATGCTTTCTTTACGTCTTGGCTTGGCAGCACAGTTTGCCGACTCTTTCTTTGTATTATGTTAACCAAAAGACTCGCTTCTTCTACGCCAAGCCGTGTTACACCGAGAGCGTAAACCAGTAGCCCCACTGCCCCAGCTACGCCAACTCGGATCGTTCTAGCTATCAATCCCTCGCCTGGCACCATCACATACAATGCCGTGAGGCTTAGGTAGACCAAAATGCCCATTGTCACAGAAGCTAACGCAATTTTGCCAATGGCTAGTGGTAACTGCTGCTTCGCCAATGGCCCCATACGGCGACGCAACAGGATCAACATGATAATGGCGTGACTGGTTAACTGCACAGAGTTGGCAAGAACAAGACCAAGCATGCCTAGACCTAGGACAAAAGCAAGAACGGGGGCCACCACCAAATAAATGAACACGCAGACGATGCCCACAATCACTGGCGTCACCGTATCCTTCTGCGAGTAGAAAGCAAAGATCAGCAACAAATCCACCGCAGCAAATGGTGTGCCCAAAAGATAGCAGATAAGAGCCCGGGCAGTCTGCTGAGTGTCAAAAGCAGTGAATTCACCATGCTGAAAAATGAGCGAGATGATCGGCACACTTAGGACGAAGAGTCCCACTGTCGCTGGAACGATAAGCACCAACACCAAACGAAGCCCCAGAGCGAGGGTCTCTTTGAACTCCTCACGCCCGCTGTGCAGATCCAAGCGCGACAAAGCGGGCAATATCGCCATGGAAACTGCTGTGGACACCAGTCCCAGGGGAAATTCACGCAGGCGAGTAGCAGCCGCCATCCAGGCAATGGCCTGTTCACCGACATGCGAGGCCAAATTACGGTCAATGACAATGCCTATCTGGCTGATGATCAGGCTGAGAACTACCGGAACATACAACACAACAATGCGCCGCAGAGCTGGATGTCGCAGGCTGAGCGAAAAGCGAATCCTGCCCCGACGGAGCCCCGGAAGTTGTACCGCCATTTGCAGGAATGCACCAAGCACGATGCCAAGAGTGAGGCTAGCAATGCCAATGCGACGCGCAAGCAACTGCGTGCCGAGGATACCTCCAAGGTTGAACACAGCCGCACCCATTGCGGGATATGTAAAAACTTGCTGTGCATACAGCAGCGCAGTCAGGACACCGGACACACCGAAAAAGACAACCGCCGGGGATATAATGCGAATCAAAATGGTGGTCAGGTTCTGCAAACGGGCATCAAACCCTCCAACCAACATGCGGGTCAGCAATGGAGCTGCTCCTTCAGCCAGGAACAAAAAACCACCCATGACCACCACTACTAAGCTGAGCACGAGACTTGCCAGACGCCAGAGCTCTTCTCTTTCTTTTTGCGCTGCGTATTCGCTGAAAACCGGAACCAGAGCAGCACTCACCATGCCCCCTACCAGCAATTCGTAGATATTTTTGGGCACAAGGGAAGCAGCCTCAAAGGCGCTCATCTCACCGGTTGCTCCAAAGAAATAAGCATTGCGATTGTCGCGTATCAGCCCGAAAATGCGGCTAGCTATGTTGCCTAGAGAAACGACAAGCGCGGCACGGGCAATGCCACGTCCTTGGTGGGACACGTTCTCATCAGGTATCTCCGATGGTGGCAAAGATGCTTCCATGTATAGATCAATCTCCTTGCTATCTCAGACGCCCCGAACACGCGAACACTGTGGGCATGGGTAACCAATAAGTACAGGCATATCCCGGCAATTTGGTCTGCTCTATCTTTCTGCGCTGCTTTGCTCCCGAATGCGGGCGATGAGCTGACTGGTGGAATGCCCTGGCGTATAAGGCAGGATTACTACCCGCCCGCCATAATCTTCAACAATCCGGGCCTCCGGCAACATTTTGCCAGGTTGTCCTGCACCTTCAATGGCGTAATCCCCGCCTTTGACATAGATGTCTGGTTGCAGAGCATGGATAAGCTGCTCGGCAGTGTCCTCATCAAAGAAGATGACATAGTCTATGCAGGACAACGCGCACAGGATCTCTGCTCGTTCTGCTTGCGCGATCAAGGGCCTGCCCAGTCCTTTCAATCTGCGTGCCGATGCATCGCTGTTCAGGCCAACGAAGAGGGCATGGCCCAAGGTACGCGCTGCTTGCAGGTAACGGACATGTCCAACGTGCAACAGGTCAAAAACACCATTGGTAAACACTGCTACCCTACCTCGGCGGCGCATCCTCTGGCGTATGCGTTTTGCCTCAGCAAGCGAGATGACCTTGCCCATCAATCTCCTCGAGAGAAAGTTGGTTCAGCCAGGATGCGGGACAACACGGGAAACATCTTCTGCACCGCCCTGGCACGATGGCTAATGCGATTCTTAATCTCCGGTGATAACTGGCCCATAGTCTGTCCATATTCTGGCAAAAAGAAGATGGGGTCATAGCCAAACCCATGACTGCCTTGCGGCTCAAAACCAATGAACCCTTCACAGATTCCTTCCGTGCTGTGAACCTCGCCATCTGGCGTGGCTAACACGAGAACACAGCGGAAGCGAGCGGTACGCTTTTCCCTGGGAACTCCTTCGAGTTGCTGCAGGAGCAAATAGCAGCGGTCTGCATCGTTGGCATCATGACCAGCATAGCGTGCTGAGTGTATGCCCGGTGCCCCACCCAAAGCATCTACCTCTAGACCGGAGTCATCTGCGAGGGTTGGCATGCCACTGGCCCGCATGTAGGTGAGCGCTTTGACCCGCGCATTCTCAGCATAAGAAGCTCCATCCTCATGCACAGCAAGCGCAAGCCCCAACAAGTGCGGAGTCCAGAGTTTGACTCGCAAGGGCGCCAATAGTTGCTCATACTCTCGCATTTTGCCGGGGTTATCCGTAGCAAGAAACAGGTTGGTCATGGTACTAATATAGCCATTCTTTTCAATTTGACCAAATGGCTCAATTTGAGTAATATAGCGCATGTTATTTGAAGAGCACAGAGCGGGGGATTGGCGGACTACTGCTCTTCATACATATCATATCTCGTTGCGAACATTTCATTGGTCGTGCACTCAACCTTTCGGTTGATACGGTGCCTAATCCGCTATTATCTGATGAATATTGAGATAAACTATTGAAGCGTGCAATTCCGGGTGCTCAATCAATCGTTACTAGCAAGGCAAACTATAATCCGGAGGATTCAGTAGAGTGCCCCGAAAAAAAGGAAGACAGCCGCTGACGTTGATTGTGGTGCCTCATTCCGAGCAGGCCCCTGTCAGTTTCTCTGTGCCTACCTGGTTGTTGCCATTAGTGGGCGTGCTAAGCCTAGCCCTGCTCCTTGGTATAGGTATTTTAGTGGTGCACTCCTATCGCCTTAGCCACGAAATCCGCGAATTACAGCAGGACAGATGGCTTCAATTGGCACGCGAGCGCGAAATGCGCAACACGATCCTCGTCCAGCAAGAAGAAGTCCGCACTCTGTCTCAGCAGGTTGAAGAGTTTCAGATAGAACTGGCAAGCATTAGCGCTTTGAGCAATGAGATTCGCGAGCTAATCGGTCTGCCAGCATCAACCACTACCCCTATTGCGACTCTGGCAGCCTATTTTGACTCGTCATGCAAAAACCCTGCCTACGAGAAACACCTCGCTTCCATTGACTCCGAAGGTATGGGGGGCCTCCTTACCCGTGAATTGTCCGAACGCAGCATGGCCCTGGCTATGGAAAAGAGCCAGGATATAATTGGCATGCAATTTACCTTGCCTAGCACCTTCCGCGAACTGCTGTACTTGCGAGAGCAGGTGCTTGAGCGTATGGAAAAAATTGAGCCCGAAAAACGCAGCGACCCTGCGGAACTAGAACGACAATTGCGACTTCTGGCAGCAGCTCCACACCTCTGGCCAACAGCAGTTCGCCGCATTAGTTCGAAGTTCGGATACCGCACTTTATATGGAACGCTAGAATTCCATAATGGTATTGACATCCCGATTTGGTACGGAAGCCAGGTCTTCGCCACCAAGGATGGGGTAGTGACCAAAGCCGGTTGGCAGGCAGGCTACGGCTGGATAGTTGAGATAGAGCATGACATGGGCTTTACCACTATCTATGGCCATAACTCCAAACTGCTGGTGAAGAAAGGGGATGAAGTTAAAGCTGGCGATGTCATTGCCCTCTCAGGCAGTTCTGGCCGTTCTACAGGTCCTCACTTGCACTATGAGATTCGCCTGAATGATGTGCCTGTTGATCCTTTGAAGTACCTCGATACAGACATCCCATATGTGATAACAAAGTAGCAAGGAGATAGAAAAAGCAGTGTTCAGGAAGGAACGCACTTTTGTCCCCTTTACTGGCAAGATCGAGAACATTGTGGGGCCAACTGCCAGTTTCCAGGGACACTTGAAAGCGGAAGGAAATGTGCGGATTGATGGCCATTTCGATGGCTCTGTAGAAACGACCGGCAATGTGATCATTGGTGAAAAGGCAAAAGTTAGTGCTGACATCGTTGCCAGCAATGTCCAGGTATGGGGTGCGGTCAAGGGAAATATCACTGCATCTGGCCGACTCGAGATCCTGCCTTCTGGTCGTGTTTGGGGAGATATCAAAGTTACCTCCTTGTTGATTGACGAAGGGGGAATGTTCCGCGGAAAAAGCCTCTTGGTCGGGGAAGAGCAGGAACCATTTTTGCTCGAGGCTCCTACAGGGACAGGTACCGAAACGGGAAAAGAATCTGAAGAATAACCGAATCGCAATGCCTCTGGCTGCAATAGCATTCGTTGATTCATGTCTTATTCATTGAGGCTTCCCCTCCTCAGTCCTCCATAGATACATACAGTCACCCTGCATGCTGCGTATGATACGTATTCCAACCACATATTTTGGGTTTGTCTAAATCTATCGTTATAATTTCATTTTGTATGGCATCTAAAAGCAAACCCAACAGTGAAACAACCTGGCTAACCCAGTTGATCCACAATGGCGTACTTGTGCCGCCTGCACCAGAGCCACGTGGTCTGGTGCTAATGGTGCGTGGCGAGCCAATTCAGCTTACACCCAAACAGGAGGAAATGGCCCTGGCCTGGGCCAGAAAACAAGGCACGCCTTATGTGGAGGATAGTGTCTTTGTGCGCAATTTCCTGCAGGATTTCAGCGCCGCATTGGGCATGGAACCACCACTTTCCCTCGATGAGGTGGATTTTGGGCCGGCTATCCAGTTGGTAGAGGCTGAACGCGAGGCCAAGGCTAGGCTGAGCAAGGAGGAGCGCAAAGCACAGGCCGCAGCACGCAAGGCACAGCGCGAAGCGCTCAAGGAGCAATATGGCTATGCCATTGTCAATGGCGAACGCACCGAACTGGGCACCTACATGGTCGAGCCCAGTGGTATTTTCATGGGACGAGGCAAGCATCCTCTGCGTGGGCGCTGGAAAGAAGGTCCACAACAGCGCGACATTACCCTGAACCTCAGCCCGGATGCGCCCAGGCCGCCTGGCGAATGGCAAGACATCATCTGGCAGCCCGATGGCCTATGGGTGGCGCGCTGGAAGGACAAGCTATCCGACAAGATGAAGTACATCTGGTTGGGCGATACTGCTTCCATCCGGCAAGCTCGCGAGGCAGAAAAGTTCGATCAAGCGATTCTATTGCACGCGCAATTGGAGCAGGTGCGTGCAGGGATCCAAGCTGCATTGTCCAGCCCTGACCCCAAGCGCAGGATGATCGCCACTGCTTGCTATCTGATTGATGTGCTGGGACTGCGCGTGGGCGATGAAAAGGACCCCGATGAAGCAGATACTGTTGGCGCAACCACCTTGCGCCCTGAGCATGTCACACTGCACGCCGATGGAATAGCCGAGTTCCACTTCCTAGGTAAGGATTCCGTGCGCTGGCACAAGAAAGTAACACTGCCAGAGGCAGTATACTGTAACTTGCAAGAATTGATCCAAAATGCCCGACCACCGAGTAACAATGCGCGCAAGAATGGCAAGCGGCATCCTACCCGCGACAAACCGCAAATTTTCCCCGATATTGACAGCCAAGATGTCAATGCTTTTCTTTCCGAATTGTTGCCCGGGTTGACAGCTAAGGTATTCCGCACGCACCACGCCACACAATTGGTGCAGGAAAACCTAGCCAAAGCCGATATCCAGGCATCGGATCCCGAGTACGAAAAATGGCAGGCAATAAGCATGGCCAATGTACAGGCAGCTATATTCTGCAATCATACTAAAAAAGTGGCTGCCAATTGGACTGCTCGCCGAGAAAAGTTTGCCGCACGGGAGCGCAAAGCGCAGCAGCGAGTGGAAGGGTGCCGTGCCAAGGTTCAGCAATACCAAGAGGCACGGAGTGCATTGCTTCGGGAATCCCGCACGAAACTCGCCGCGTGCTCGACCCCCAAGCAGCGGGAAAAGATCCAAATCTCCTATCAGAAGAAACTGGAACGCGCCGAATACAAATTAGCCATCGCTCAAGAAAGGCTGCAAAAGGCCGCCCACGCGCTGGGCAAAGTGAGAGCAGAATCACGTGTGGCTAGAGAGAAACGCGATTGGAACCTGACTACCAGCTTAAAGTCCTACATTGACCCACGAGTCCTGTACCACTGGGGACGGCATGTCGAGTACGATGTGCTGCATAAGTACTATCCCAAAAACCTGCAGCGCAAATTCTCCTGGGTCCAGCACGCAGATGAGACAGCCCAGGAGGATCAGCCACTTCAGAAGATGGACGAGGAACAGCACTCCACGCCTGATGGGATTCGGAGGGCATAACCCATGGATGAAAAAGCGATTGCGCATGCAGTGAAGCGTATCCTGGAGACGTTACCAACTGGTGTCATTCTGGTCGCTGCAGCCAAATCGCGCAGTGCGGAGGAAGTGCGCGCTGCCATACGTGCAGGGGTCTGCCACGTGGGCCATAACTACGTGCAGGAAGCAGCGCAGATGATCCCACTTATTCCCGAGCCGGTGCACTGGCACATGATCGGGCATTTGCAGACAAACAAAGTGAAAAGCGCAATGCAATTGTTCGACATGGTGGAGACAGTGGATTCATGGCGGCTGGCACAGGAGATGGAGAAACGCTGCGCGGCCATCGGTAAGGTGATGCCCGTTCTGATTGAGGTCAACAGCGGGCACGAGGCCACCAAGACCGGCGTGCTGCCGGAAGAAGTGGAGCAATTGGCGTGGCAATTGAGCACACTGCCGCACATTCGCTTGCAGGGCCTAATGACCATGGGCCCTCGCTTCGGCAACCCAGAAGACGCCCGCCCCTACTTTCGCATTACCAGGGAAATATTCGAACGCTTGAAAGTAGCTCACATCCCCAATGTGGAGATGCGTTACCTCTCGATGGGCATGAGCAATAGCTACCTCGTGGCCATTGAGGAGGGAGCCAACATGGTACGCATTGGCACATTGCTGTTCGGCGAACGAGAAGGCTAATGAAGGATTTTTACATTTTGCGTTTTTACGCTTTACGTTTCGTATCGCGTTATCCCGCCGGATACTCCTGAAACAGCCTCCCCCATGGGCTTTCATTCAGCCAGCGCTCCACCACTTTGCGCCCCTTAAGCGGATACCAGAAATGATCGTGGTAGTACTCGCTGGCAAAGATGAAAATATTGACCACGGGCGTCTGGAAGAGCAATTTCTGGAAGACCCTGAGCGGAGTACGCCATAGCAACAAGCCGGTGCCGGTGCCCAGATTCACTCCTACCTTGAAACCCCATCGCTCGTTCGCTACTTCGGGCATGCCCACAACCTCGATCTCACGAGGGTCGCCCTGGCCCAAACCAAACTCTGTAGCACGAGCAATGTACGGTATCCGCAGTGGTTCGAATCCCATCATCGCTGCAGCCACCGCATCAATCGCCACTTGGTCGGCTGAAGCCAATATCACGTCCTTCTGATAGGGTATCAATGTGCGTGGTCCAGCTCCACTTCCCGCCGTCGTGCCGTCCATAATCGCAAAGATGCCCGTGTGGATTTCCTTCTGAATGGCCAATAGATCTACCAGAGTGTCGTGAATCCAGGTATGGGTGTAATGGCGGTTTACGTTCAGCAACCCGCCAAAGGCATTCTTCATTGCCCCAGTGGTAACCGTGTAGGAGTGAGTCTTGACCGTCGGCAAGTGGACAATGTTCTTGCCCATAAAGAAATCCGGGATATAGATACCCTGTGGATAGACCTTATCCAGAACAAGCATCTTTGCCCTGGGCTTGTACTCAATCCAGGACATGTCCTCTGGCTTGAAATTGTACTTCTTGGGGATTCCATACTTGGACAGCACCGGCCCAAATTTATTGTATCGATCCCCCAGGTCGGCGATCGTCACAACCGTTTTGTTGTGCACGCACACCAGGTCATCAAAACCAGCCTCGCGTAGTGCCAGGATGGTGCCCTCCAATTGCCAAGGAGTCGTGTTCGAACCTGGGTATAGCAAATGCCAACTAATATTGTCCTTGAGGATTGTGGTTGCTGCCGAGTCCAATGCCTCTTTCAGGCCTGCCAGTTCACATAGGCGCTGGTAATCCTGCAATACCGCCTGCGGCGTGGTACGTAAAACGGCTACTTTTGGCTTAGTCATCATTTTCCCCCTAATTCTGCCGAAACTCTACTGTGATCGCAGAGGCTATTGATTTCATACAAAGCATTTGTGTTCTCCACGCACTCTGCGTTGAATCTGGCGAAGTCAAGAATGTGTACTTTCACAGTGCAAACTCAGCCACTAGGAATGTATGGTCCGATGGTCGCTCTGCCCGTCGTGCTTCGACATCAATCCAGGCGCGGATGGACTTGTCCGCCAGCGGTTTTGTAGCCCAGATGTGGTCCACGCGCCAGCCGATGTTCCGCTCTAAGGCGCCGCGCACGCGATAGTCCCAGAAGGTATACTGCCCTGGCTCAGGATGGTGCAAGCGGAAGACATCCACAAAACCCCACTCTTTGACCCGCTGCAATGCTGCCCGCGCTTCTGGATGAAAGTCCACATGTCTGGCCAGCCCTTTGGGATCATGGACATCAATTGGCTCAGGAGCAACGTTAAAATCACCCACCCACACGAGTGGCTCTTGCGGTGAGTAGTGACGATCAAACCAGTCGCGTAGCCGCGCTAGCCATTCCAGCTTGTACTGGAACTGTGGCGAATCCTCGGACTGTCCTTGTGGAACATATGTGTTCACGATGGGGATGCCACGGATAACCGCCCGGATCAACCGCGCCTCATCGGGTTCCTTGCCATCATCCAGGCCATACGCCACCTCTAGAGGTTCGTGCTTGCTGGCAATGGCGACACCTGCATAGCCCTTTTGGCCGCGAAAGATCACATAGTAACCCATGCCCCGGAAAGCCTCCGCTGGAAACTCAGCATCCTGCACTTTGGTCTCCTGCATACAGAGCGCATCAGGGCTTTCCCTCTGCAACCAGCCAAGCACCAAATCCAGTCTACTGCGCACAGAATTCACATTAAAAGTGGCAACTTTTAATATTTCTTGAGACACGCCCTCCCCTCCTAAAAATAAAAGCGGGTGATGGGATTCGAACCCACGACATTCTGCTTGGGAAGCAGACGCTCTGCCATCTGAGCTACACCCGCAATGCCACTTCATTATAGCGAATGGTGGGATAATTGTCAAAATTCAACTGCCACATTCCAGCTTGCTCAACTCTCGTGCCAACTGCGCCGCAGAACGGAATACGAACGCCTTCATGCCCAATGCTTCGGCGACTGCGGTGTTGCGCTCCTTATCATCCACAAACGCGCATTGCGGCGCTGAAATCCCCATCCTCTCCAAGGTCAAAAGATAGATCGCTGCATCTGGTTTGCGCATACCCACTCGGGCCGAGTTCACTACGACATCGAAAATGTCCCCCAATCCATACTCATCCAGAAGCACATCGAGATAGGGAGTTGCATTGCTGAGCAAGGCAATCACATAGTGCCGGTGCAACCTCCGCGCCAGAGCCACCATGCGCTTGTTCAGTTCTTCGTGAGCAAATGGGTTGTATTGGAAAGGTTCGAGCACGGTGGGAACTGTACTGCCAAGTGCAGCACGGATAGATTGCCAGTATTCCTCGGCCGAGATCTTGCCCGTTGATACCGCTAACCAATGTTCGCCTGCAAAGATCAGCTCCTCTAATGTACCTCTAGCCAATCCCAACTGATCTTCGCAATGATGTAGAATGCGCTTACGTTGCTGTGTCTTGGTAAACACCCCACCAAAGTCAAAGATAATCCCTTTTAAGGCTTGCGGTTCCATCTTTTCCTCAGGATGCCTTACTTCGTTGTATCCCCTTTATACAACTACATCATAGAGAGCTTTTATCATCTGTCAAACTAGCGCTGTCCGAGTTTTTGCTCATGGTGCGTTGTGTATGCTATGTTTTGTGCCATTGCGAGTGTGTTGAAAAACGGAGGATAGGGAAATATAGACCTCTCTTGTGGGAAGTGTAAGGTTTGACAAAACCACGTCCCTGCGCTATAGTAATTCTACTTGCAAAAAGTCAATAGATGTGACTAGGCACAAAGTAAAGGAGATTGGCATATGCGCAGAGGAAGGCCCTGGCATGGCGCCGAGTGGGGAGAACCCTATCCACGCCGAATTCGCCGCTTCTTAGAACCTTGTTTGCTCTTGTTACTGCACAAGCGAGATGCTCATGGGTACGAATTGGCTGAAGCGGTCAAACCTTTTGGCTTCGATGAAAGGAATCCGGTTGACGCCAGCCTCATTTACCGTACCTTGCGCTGGTTGGAAAGACAGGGCATGGTTGTTTCGACCTGGGATACAACTTCATCTGCAGGTCCGGCACGCCGCGTCTATCATCTGACCGAGGCTGGCGATCGCTACTTGGCAGCCTGGATGGCCGACCTGCGCGAAACAGCACACATGCTGGCTGCCTTCCTCGCCGAATACGACCAGCATATGGCCGAGGAGCAAGGAACACACCAGAAAACAGAATCTACATCATGACATCGAGGGGAAAAATGGTAACAGAAGAAGAAGTTCGCAACGCATTGAAGAACGTGATGGATCCTGAACTAGGGCGCAGCATCGTGGATTTGGGCATGGTGCGCGAAATCCGTATTGGCGATGGACAAGTGGATATCGTCCTGGCTCTCACCACGATGGGCTGTCCGCTAAAGGAAAGGATCGCCAACGACATCAAAACGGCTATTCGCGGTCTGGATGGAGCATTGATTACGAATGTGCATTTGACAGAGATGACCGTAGAGGAACGTGCCAAGGCTTTTGGCGAGCCTGAGAGAAGGCGCCCCTTGGCAGAGGCGTTCAATGACGTGAACCACGTCATTGCGGTGATGAGTGGCAAAGGTGGGGTAGGAAAATCCTCCGTAGCCGCATTGCTAGCTATTGCTTTACGCAAGAAGGGAGCGCGTGTGGGCTTGCTGGATGCAGACATCACCGGCCCCAGTATCCCGCGCATGTTCGGGCTGCACAATCCACCGAAAATGAGCCCCTTTGGCATGGTGCCTGTGGTAAGCTCCACCGGTATCAAGGTCATATCCATCAACCTATTGTTGAGCAATGAAGATGTGGCTATAGTCTGGCGCGGCCCATTGATCAGTGGCGCTATTCAGCAATTCTGGGGTGATGTACTTTGGGAGCACTTGGATACGCTGGTTATTGACCTGCCCCCGGGAACTTCAGATGCCACGCTCACCGTGATGCAATCCATACCTCTCAGTGGGGTCTTGTTGGTTACGTCTCCACAGGACCTAGCCGGCATGATCGTGCGCAAAGCCGCGCGTATGGCTCAGACCTTGAATATCCCTATCATTGGTCTGGTAGAGAACATGAGTTATGTACAGTGCCCTGCTTGTGGGCAAAAGATCGAGATCTTTGGCCCCAGCCAGGCCGAGGAGACAGCACGCGCCTTAGCTATACCATTGCTTGGCCAGATTCCACTTGATCCAGAATTAGCCCTTCGCTGTGACAACGGCCAAGTGGAACTTTACACAGGCGATGTATTTGACCCCATCGCCGCTCGCGTTGTTGAGCTGGTGCCAGACGTCAAGAGCAAGCCGCTGTTCTCATAAGCACCCACTATTAGGGAGGAAAAACCTTGTGCCAGGCAAACGTGTATCTGCTCCGAAACGGACAGAAAGAAGAGGTCATGCGCGAAGCCACTTTCCTGGAAGTGACCGATGACGGTGTGCGTGTGGCTACATTCTTCGAGGAGCCGCGCTTCATACCAGCCAAAGTGGTAACCATTGACTTCTTGAAACATATTGTAACCTTGGTGCCATACACGAAAGGGCAGACATGACTACATTGAGCGATCAAGACAAACTGCGCTTTTTGCTACCGCACTGGATCGAGCACAATGAGGAACATGCCATCGAGTTTCGCCGCTGGGCTGGGGAAGCTGGCTCCGCGCAGGCAGATATCCTGGGCGCCGCCGAGTATCTGGAGAAAGCGAATCAATTACTGGCACAGGCACTGCAGAAACTCGGAGGTCCTCTAGAACAGCCAGACCACCACCATCATTCCACTCATGCGTAATGACAGGGGAACCTAGTTGTGACGGAGACGCAACTCCCTACTGTGGTCTATGGGCCCGTGCCATCCTGGCGTCTGGGACGCTCGCTGGGCGTTGATCCCGTGTCCACACAGCACAAAACGTGCTCCTTTGATTGCATCTATTGCCAACTGGGACGTACCATTCATCCCTTGACCGAGCGACGTTGTTTTATCACGGTGGGTGTATTTCGTCAGCAACTGGCAACGGCCAAAGAGGTACCCATTGATACGGTGACCTTCTCTGGCATGGGCGAACCGACACTGGCAAGCAACCTGAGTGAACTGGCTGAGACTGCGCGTGAGGAAATAGGCGGCCATCCTATTGCGATCCTGACTAACGCTTCGCTCATCTGGCGTGAAGATGTGCAGCGCGACTTGATGCACTTTGACATCGTGGTGGCGAAACTGGATGCCCCAACGGAAGATCTTTTCCAGGCGATCAATCGCCCTGTGGGACAAGTGAGGCTGGCCCAGATTCTCGATGGCATCCACCAATTTCGTCAGCACTTTACTGGCAGGTTGGCTTTGCAGATGATGTTCGTAGAGGCAAACCAAGCCCAAGCTAGGCAGATGGCGGAACTCGCGCGCACTTGCCATCCCGACGAAGTGCAGCTCAACACGCCCTTGCGTCCTTGTCCCGTGCGCCCTTTGTCCGTGAGCGAAATGGCTGCCATTGAAGCCGAATTTGCCGGACTCTCAATCCTCAATGTCTATGCGGCTGAGCGTCCTCAGGTTATGCCTTTGGATACACAGGCCACACGCCGCAGACGACCACGCGAAACGCGTCGTACTGGGATTAAACTGCCATGAACGGCGATCCGAAAACGATTGCAGCGTGTTTGCTGGCCTCGGGGCTGACTACTTTGATCTTGGTGCACTGCACTGCACGGCCTGAGTATAGCACAAAGCCTATGCCCACTGCTTTGCCCACTGTAATGAAGCCCGCTGAGGAGATGAGACTGACCATTGTCTACGATAACAATGCCCATGACACACGCTTGCGTACATCATGGGGGTTTGCTTGCTGGGTGCAGTATGGCGAGACGAGTCTCCTTTTCGATACTGGTGGGGATGCTTCGATCCTACTCAGCAATATGAACACATTGGGCCTCGATCCGCAGGACATTGACATCGTAGTGCTCTCGCACATACACGGTGACCATACTGGCGGCTTAATGGACCTGTTAGCAACTGGCGCTCGTCCGCAAGTGTACCTCCCTGTTTCCTTCCCAGAGCAATTCAAATCCAGTCTACGAGAGCGAGTTACCGTACACGAAGTTGCCAAGGCTCAAGAGATTCTGCCTGGCATCTATACCACTGGAGAGATAGGTACAAACATACGTGAGCAAGGACTTGTCGTTGGGACACACCAAGGTCTTGTGGTGCTCACTGGCTGTGCGCATCCGGGCATCTTAGCAATGGTACGCCAAGCACAAGCCATTGCTGGTGGTGAAATATACCTCGTCGTAGGTGGTTTCCACCTTGGTAGTGCCAGCGTCAGCACAATCAGAGAAATCTGTGCTGCGTTTCGACAATGGGGTGTGAAGAAGATAGCTCCATGCCACTGCACAGGCGAACAAGCAATGCGCATCTTCGCCATTGAATTCGAGGATAACTACATACTCTGTGGTGTGGGACAGGTCATTGACCTCACGCCATAGAAAAGGAAGCGGAATGGAAGAACTGATTCAAGATTTTATCAACCAACGTGTGTGGGCAGTGGTAGGTGTATCCACTGATCCAAACAAGTTTGGCAACAAGATCTTTCGCAATCTGCGCGACGCGGGTTACACCGTATATGGCGTGAACTCGCGTGGCGGCTATCTGGAAGGACAACCACTCTACCGCAGCCTTGCTGACCTGCCAGAGCGCCCTGTAGTCGTAGACGTTGTCGTTCCACCACAGGTAACGGAACAGGTCGTGCAGCAGTGTGCAGACCTGGGTATCACTCGGGTATGGATGCAGCCTGGCGCGGAGTCCGAAAAGGCGATAGAATTCTGCAGACAACATGGCATTAAGGTAGTGTACGGTACCTGCGCCATGATCAGAAGGCGAACATGGGATTGAGAACAATGGAGATAACTTGTTTGGTTGACAATTCTGTTCAGGCTGGTTCTCGTTTTTGGGGCGAACATGGACTTTCGTTTTTGATAAAGACTGAGGGGAAACGTCTGCTCTTCGATACTGGGCAAAGCGGCAGGGTGCTACTACACAACCTGCAAGTTGCAGCAATTGAACCGCACAGCATCAGTGCATTGGCCCTCAGCCATGCCCACTACGACCACACTGGCGGGCTGAGGGTATTGCAAAAGACGGGCGGGATACCCTTGTACGCGCATTCAGACCTCTTCCGCGAACGCTTTTCACGGCGTGAGGACAAGTTGGAGTGCATTGGCCTTTCCATAAAGCACGAAGAACTATCGCGCTACGCGGATTTGCATTTGAGCGATAAGCCGCAACAAATCCTGCCCGGCGTATACACCACGGGGGAAATCACCCTCCGCCCAGAAGTAGAAGGACGCAGTGCCCGCCATCTGGTGCGAGATGGTGATCGCTTCATTGCCGATCCTTATCGGGATGACATGTCCCTCGTGTTAGAAGTCAGCCAAGGTCTGGTGGTGCTGTGTGGCTGTTGCCACGCCGGATTGCTGAATACGCTGCAACACGTGCGCGATAATTTTGATGGGGCAATTGCTGCCGTGGTTGGAGGCATGCATCTGGAAAGCATGAAGGATGAACAACTCCGTCATCTAGTCGAGGTTCTGCGCACCTATGGTACGCCACGCTTTTATCCTAATCACTGTACAGGACAGGCTGCGTACGTAGCACTGGCTACTACCTTCGGCCCCCATGTAGCACCTTGCCCAGCCGGCACTGTACTCACCTTCTAAACGGTGTCAGAAGCTAGCCAGCTTTCTGGGCATTGTATCGGGTTTGACAAAGTAGGTACCACGCTATAGAATGCAGGCACTCTGAACGAATGGCCAAGCGACCCGGTCAATACTATATTTGACGAAAGGTTAACCAATGAACCCCAAAGCTTTGCATAAAATCAGCTATGGAATGTACGTGATAAGTTCGAAGAACAATGGCAAATTCAATGGCCAAATTGCAAACACCGTTATTCAAACTACCTCTGATCCTCCCATGATTGCGGTATGTCTGAACAAGCAGAACCTCACCCACGAATTCGTCCAGGCAAGCAAGGTCTTTACGGTCTCCGTTCTCTCCCAAGAAACTCCCATGGAATTCATTGGACGCTTTGGTTTCAAGTCCGGACGCGAGATTGACAAATTCGAGGGAGTGAACACCCAAATGGGGATCACCGGCGTACCCATCGTTCTGGACAATGCCATAGCCTACTTGGAAGCAGAAGTCGTGGATTCGGTCAGCGCGGTAACACATACCCTCTTTGTGGGCAAAGTGCTTGCTGCAGAAGTTTTGGACGAGAATGCTGAACCAATGACCTATGCGTACTATCATCTGGTCAAGCGGGGCAAGGCTCCCAAGACAGCGCCAACATATATCAAAGAAGAGCCCAAAAAAGAAGAGGCTAAGCCCGAAGCGAAGGCAGCCAAGTACGAATGCACCGTTTGTGGCTATATTTATGACCCGGAAGTGGGTGACCCAGACTCTGGCATCAAACCAGGGACGCCTTTTGAGGACTTGCCAGATGATTGGATCTGCCCAGTCTGCGGCGCAACCAAAGACCAGTTCAAGAAAGTGGTCTGAACCTGAATCGTAGCGAGCAGAGACCAGGTTTCAGTGAGAAATCTGGTCTCTAGATTGCACATGACAAGTCAAGGAGGTGAACTGCTATCCAAGCTGGCCATCATAACCTATGGAGAGGGAGAACAGCGCATGGACTGCACCGTACGGTGCAGCTGACGAGGAGGAGGTTCCCTGCCGCGAGGCAGGGCTAACCCGCGGATAACCAAACGGGGAAAATCGAGAGGTCAGCGGAAGCCTCCGGGGAGCGCCATCCCCCGCTTTCCCTCCGAGATCGAGCATCCTGACAAAGCCCGCAGGTGACTGCCAGGACAAAGCAGGGTGCAGTGGCTACTTCGACAGCAGGCAAGCACTACTTTTCCCTGCGGCTTGGCCAGCACTGAGTACGTGCATCTCCGTAGCAAATCGTGAATCCCTGTCTTGCGCCTTTGTTGGCGATTCTATGCCTGCTTATAGCAAAAACTATTCCACAGGAGGGAAACAATGTGTGGCATCGTTGGTTATATCGGAGCTCGTGAGGCACCCCCTATTGTCCTGCAAGGTCTGCGCCGCTTGGAGTACCGTGGCTACGATTCTGCTGGGCTTGCCGCGTTGCAAGATGGCCAATTGGTTCTGCGGCGAAGCGTTGGAAAAATAGAAAATCTGGCAGCGCTCCTTGTCCAGCAGCCCATTCACGGGCACGTTGGGATAGGGCATACGCGTTGGGCCACCCACGGCGGTGTGACTGAAGCCAATACCCATCCCCATACGGATTGCAAGGGGGAAATAGTCGTTATCCAGAACGGCATTGTGGAGAATTACCGCGAGCTGAAGGAACTTCTGTTGGCCGAAGGGCATATCTTCCGCTCGCAGACGGACACCGAAGTTATCGTTCACCTCATTGAGAAGTATCGGGATGAGAACGGCGATCTAGCCGCTGCCGTACGTTTGGCACTGAGCCAATTGAAGGGTGCTAGCGCTATCGTAGTCCTCAGCGCACTGGAGCCCCACAAACTCCTGGCGGCGAGGTTGGGAAACGCTGGTGGCATTGTCGTAGGTTACGGTCGAGATGAAATGTTCGTCGCTTCGGACATGCCAGCCATCCTGGAACACACGCAAAAAGTCAGTTTCTTGGAGCATAAGGAGCTAGCCGTGATCACTCCTGACAGCGCGCAGTTTTTCACTTTATCTGGTGAGCCATTGAAGAAAGACATTCACATTATCCCCTGGGATCCGGTATCAGTGGCCAAAGAAGGCTACAAGCACTTTATGCTCAAGGAGATCGAAGAACAGGCCCGCTCCATCACCGACGTCATTCGCGGGCGATTGAATTTGGATGCAGGGAAAGTGCACCTGGAAGGATTGCAAACTTTCTCCACGGAGCAATTGCAAGACATCCGCCGTATTCTTGCCGTTGCTTGTGGCACCGCCTGGCATGCTGCACTAATCTCCAAGTTCCTCATTGAGAAGCTTGCCCATATCCCTGTGGAGGTGGATTACAGTTCTGAGTTTCGCTATCGTGAACCCCTCCTGAATCCACAAGGGGATGTGCTGCTCGTTATCAGTCAGTCCGGTGAGACCGTAGACACATTGGCGGCGATGGAAGAAGCTCGCAACAAGGGCATACGCTGTATCAGTATCGTCAACGTGGTAGGCAGCCAAGCAGCTCGCCTGGCCGATGGGGTGATTTACCTCAATGCCGGGCCGGAGATCGGAGTGGCTTCGACCAAAGCTTTCACCTCTATGCTTGTAGCGGCCTATCTATTGGGTCTCTATCTGGGCCAGGAACGTGGCACTCTGGACAAGCCACAAAGGGAAAAATTGCTGCAAGATCTGATCGAGTTGCCTGGTCTAGTGGGCAAAGTGTTGGCAAGGAGTAATGACTACGAAACACTAGCCCAGCGCTATTTCAAGCGCCGCGACTTTCTGTACTTGGGACGTGGCATCAATTATCCCATAGCGCTGGAGGGTGCACTGAAGCTAAAAGAGATCTCATACATACATGCCGAGGGCTATCCTGCTGGCGAGATGAAACACGGGCCTATTGCACTGATTGACGAAAACATGCCTGTAGTCGCTATTGCGGTGCGTGACAATGTGCGTGACAAGATGCTGAGCAATATCGAACAGGTACGCGCGCGTGGAGGGATTGTTATTGCCATCGCGACCGAGGGAGACCAGGAGATCGCAGAAAAAGCCAACCACACTATTTTTGTCCCTGAAGCGTCCCCCTTCCTCACGCCAGTGCTGACCGTTATTCCATTGCAGCTACTGGCCTATCACATCGCGATAAGATTAGGTTGTGATGTAGACCAGCCGCGCAATCTGGCCAAGTCGGTCACAGTAGAGTAGGGTAAATTCTATAGGGGTAACCTTACCTGGCCTGACCTCTATCGCAGGATCAGGACAAACTCGCTCTTTCGCTTTTCGATTTGTTTCAATACGTCTTGCACTTCCCCTCGATAGATGCGCTCGGAAGGAAGCGTGAGATCGCAAGCCAGCAAGACTTGGTGCCTGCTACCAAATACCTGCGCAACATCTTTCAATAGAGCCACCATGCGGTATGGCGTGTCCATCAGGATGACAGGTAAGTGAATAACGCGCAAGCGTTCCAATTCCCGTAGACGCCTGTCCCTCTCGCGTGGCAAGAAACCACCAAAGACGAACTGCTCCATTGGAAAATCGCATACAGATAGCGCCGCTGTGAGCGAAGACGGGCCAGGTACAGGGACAACGGGTATACCTGCTTGCACTACTACGTGCAATAGGAAATGCCCAGGATCAGCAAACACTGGCGTGCCACAATCTGAAATCAGAGCCAGTGACTTGCCTTGTGCCAGTAGTTCCACAATCCTTGCTGACTCAGTTTTCTCGTTGTGCTCGTTCAGAACGATGAGTTCGTTCTGGATGCCCAGTTTTGACAGCACGGTGCTGCCTTCACGGTACTCCTCACAAATAACCCCAGCAACGCTCCGCAGTACCTCAATGGCTCTCAGGGTGATGTCTTTGGGATGCCCTATCGGCACAGCCACCACGAATAGACGCCCTGGTTCAGACACGCAACCTGTTGCTCCTTTTGCATCGGATTGTCAATACACCCTTCCTATACCTTAACGCAACGCACATTCATCTCGACTTATGGTACATTATGCCTCATAATCTCATGTCAGGCAAGAGATTAAGTTCGCAGTTTGGAGTAATGGACAGAGCACCACTATAATAGATTTTATGAACATTGTCTTGGTTGGCCCTTTTGCCATGGAACCGAAACGTACGATGGCTGTACGGGCTTTACCTCTAGGTAAAGCGCTGGCGGCACGCGGTCACCAGGTCGTTATGCTTCTACCTCCATGGGATCAGCCCCAAGATGCAGGAAAAGAGTGGATGGAAGATGGAGTCTACGTGTACAATGTACCGCTGTCGCCACGCATCCCGCTGTGGCGACACCTTATGCTTGCTTGGCGCTTATTGCGGGCAACACTAAAGCACAATCCCCATGTCATCCATTGCTTCAAACCCAAGTCCTACGCTGGCTTGGTCGCCTGGGCAGTATGGCAAATGAAACGAATTGGGCGGGTTAAAGCCAAGCTCGTGGTAGACACTGACGATTGGGAAGGCCCCGGCGGTTGGAATGAATTAGGAGACTACTCCTGGGCACAAAAGCGCTTCTTCGCTTGGCAAGAACGGTGGGGACTAACACATTGCGATGCGGTTACAGTGGCCAGCCGAGCACTAGAAACGATTGTCTGGAGCCTGGGTGTGCCTCCTGCTAAAGTATACTACCTGCCAAATGGCTGGTGGCCAGAAGGGTATGCAGCGTCACCGCCTGAAGTAGCTTCGCTTCGTCAACAATACGGATTAGGCAATGCACCCGTGGCACTGCTCTATACGCGCTTTTTCGAATTTCGCATTGAGCGTGCTCTGGCAATTATGGAAGGAGTGCTGGCAGAGGTGCCCGAGGCTCGCTGGCTCATCGTAGGCAAAGGATTCTTTGGAGAGGAAGAACAATTGCTGGCAATAATCCGTGAGCATGAGTTGGCACGGTATATTGTCTACGCGGGCTGGGTGCCACCCCAGGAACTAGCAGCTCATTTTGCACTGGCACAAGTAGCCATTTACCCATTCGATGACACACTGATCAACCGTACCAAATGTGCTGTGAAGCTCATTGACTTGTTGGCCGCGGGGGTTCCAGTTGTTGCCGAACGGGTGGGTCAGAACGCTGAATACATCGAGCACGGTGTTTCAGGCCTGCTTATCAATCCAGGAGAAACTGAGCGCTTTATAGAGGCTGTAGTCCGCTTGCTACGCGATCAAGACCTGGCCAAACGCCTAGGCATGGTGGCACAAGAGCATATCCAGAGCGAATTTGCCTGGCACAGACTGGCCAAGCGGGCAGAGATAGCGTATCAAATCTCCACTTGAAGGGACAGTGTCCCTGACAACGTTTTCGCATTCCGAACCAGAAGAGAAGCTATGCTAAATACAACGAAAACAAATCCTCTGCACAGAATCCTTGTCTGGCTGTGGTATTGGCTGCCGCCATTATTGCTCATGGCCTTTATCTTCTACGTGTCCTCCCAGCCCCGTTTGCCCCAGGCTCCCGGGCCACGTGTGGATGCTTTGCTGAAGAAATTGGCGCATTTTGGCGAGTACACCTTGCTCTTTATCTTATTCGCGCGCGCTTTTCGCCGCACTCAGAGCGTGGACAGGGCCATGTTCACCTCGTTGTTGGCGACGGCGGCTTATGCCATCACCGATGAAGCGCACCAGGCATTTGTGCCCGGAAGACACGCAAACTGGTACGACGTCCTCATAGATATCAGTGGAGGCCTATTGCTGCTGGGGATGCTGCACAGTCGGTGCTGGCTGCAGCGTTTCTGCGCGAAAGATCAGTATTTCACCGAATAAACGCTCTTGTTGTACCTGCACACGACCAGCCTTGATCAATTCCAGGAGCGCCAGAAAAGTGATAATGATCACTGGGCGGGATCCAGCTTCGCGCAACAAACTGCTGAAACTAAGGGTTTTGTTTTTTGCCAGCAATGATTCTATGTGCTCAATTCTGTCAGCGATGGTTACCGTGAGCGGCGCGACGATTTCGCCCACCGGCTCCCCTATTGGTTCCAACGACAGCGCCTGGCGCGCCGCTTCGATAAGGTCTTCGAGGGAGATATCCGTCAGATCAAGTTGTCGTTCCAAACGTGGCAGCGAGGCAATGCGCAAGTATGTGCGCAGCCCTAGCTCCTCCCTTTCCCGCAGTTGTTGCGCCAGTTCCTTGCATCTCTTGTATTCCAGCAACTGGCGGGCCAGTTCTTCTCCCACGTCCTCTTGCTCTCCCTCGGCGGTGACGGGAGGAGCGGGCAGCAACGCACGCGACTTGATCAACAGCAGTTTTGCCGCTACGACCAGGAACTCAGCTAGATTCTCTGCGCTGATGCGACCAGGGGTACTAATGTATTCCAGGTACTGGTCAGTAACCGTTACTAATGATATTCTGGTGATATCTAGCTCTTGCTTTTCGATAAGATGCAGCAACAGATCAAGTGGCCCCTCGAACACCTCCAACTTAACGTGATAAGGATGTGTCTTGTCCGGTGTAGCACTGGCTGGCTGTGAGTTACTTGACATGAAATCCTTTGCTTAACTATGGAGATAAAGTAACTTATTATACTGTACAAGGCAGCGCTTAGGGAAATCATCAGATAGGCTGTATCGCTAAGCAACCAATGTACCTACTGCTCTGTAACGCGACAGCACGGACGACTTGATGCAAATGGATAGAAAATTGACAGGAATATTGTTCTAGGCTAACATAGGTCAGCCAACGGTGGAATATCCAGATTACTTCGGTGGGAGGACTGCATGAGCCATCTCTATGACGAAATTCACGAACAACCTGAGGTCATCGCCCGACTCATCAGTGAAGAAAGTGCGCGGATTGCTGGGGTCGCCGATGAATTGCGCCAGCGTCAGATTCGCTACATCATGATCGCTGCCCGGGGCACCTCAGACAACGCGGCAACCTATGGAAAATACCTCTTTGCCAGTATTCTTCGTCTGCCAGTTGCTCTTGCTGCCCCTTCGCTCTATACCATCTATCATACTCCTCCACGTACTGGACAGGATGCGCTGGTCATTGGCATATCACAATCCGGCGAGTCACCGGACATCATTGCGGTTGTGGATGAAGCCCGACGGCAAGGAGCCTGTACGCTGGCGATCACCAATGAACCTAACTCGCCCCTGGCCCGATCGGCTGAATTCGTTATTGCCTGTCATGCTGGGAAGGAGATGAGTGTAGCTGCCAGCAAAACGTACACGGCACAGCTTACCGCTCTGGCGCTATTGGCTGCTTTCTGGAGCGGAGACAAGCAGAGAAAATCGCAGATCAACTATTTGCCCGAAGCGGTCAGCAGGACATTGGCTGTAGCAAACGACGTGCGGGCACGTATTGATCGCTATCGGTATATGGAGACATGTCTCATCCTAGGGCGCGGATACAACTACGCCACCGCTTTCGAGATCGCGCTCAAGATGAAGGAACTAAGCTACGTTCTGATTGAGGCGTATTCTTCAGCAGATTTTATGCACGGTCCAATCGCCGTTGTTGAGCAAGGATTCCCTGTTATCCTGGTAGCCCCTTCCGGTGAAGTATATCCAGACATATTGGCTCTCGCGCGTGAATTGCATGAAAAGGGAGCAGAGTTCATTGCGATCTCCGATCGACGCGAGGCTTTAGACTTGGCTATCACCCCACTGCAACTGCCCGTTACAGTCCCTGAATGGCTCTCGCCAATCACTTGCGTCATCCCTGGTCAGTTGCTAGCACATGACCTCACGCTAGCGAAAGGATACGACCCAGACCATCCACGCGGATTGCGCAAGGTGACATTGACGCACTGAGCGGTGACATTGCCAACCAATACTGATCCTGAAACCAAGTTGCTCCGTTCGCCTAGCGGGATTCCTTATGTAGATTGGGGTGGGCAAGGCCCTCTTGTGCATTTTGCCCATGCCAATGGATTTCCTCCAGGCACTTACAGTGCCTTTGTCAAGCTGCTGATTCCGCAGTTCCATGTACTGGGTATGGAATGTCGGGCACTATGGGGCAACCAGGATCCCGCTCAATTTCGTCACTGGCGTGAGCTGGGTGATGACCTAGCCCGCTTTCTACTGGAGATGCAATGGCATGGTGTGGTTGCTATCGGACACTCCCTAGGAGCTGTTACGAGCCTGCTTTGCGCTGTGGCTCACGCAGAACTGATCCGCGCCCTAGTGCTAATTGACCCAGTTATCCTACCGCCCCATCTGGCTCCAGTCTGGGCGCTGGCTATGTCTCTACGCCTCAACCGACGGGCGCACCTTCCGACGGGAGCGCGACGCAGGCGGATGGAGTGGCCAAACAAAGAGGTTTTGTTTAGAGCTTACCGTGCCGCTCCCGTCTTTGCCCGCTGGCAGGATGACTTCTTGCGCGACTATATCACCAGTGGAACCAAGGAACACCCTTCAGGTAGTGTGTATCTGCGCTATCCACGGGAATGGGAAGCACGCATCTTTGAGACCGTCCCTCCGGACGTCTGGTTGGATATTCCGCGCCTTCGACGCTTGCCCTTGCTGGTGATCCGCGGCCAACATTCCGACACGTACACAAAAAGCGCCATGCGATGGATGCAGTGGCTCTTGCCGCATGGCAGATTCCTGGAAATAGAGGGGGCAGACCACTTTGTTCCGATGAGCAAACCAGAGGAGACAGCGGAAGCGATCCGCTCTTTCGTCAAAAATCAGTAGCAAGCACAGATTACGAAGCCCAGCAGCACGCCGCTGTCAAAAGTATACAGGGGATACGCAATCAGCAGGAACTCTGCAAAGCCTGCTGGAACCACTCGATCGTCACTCGCAAGCCTTCTTCCAAACCAATCTTGGGCTCCCATCCCAGGATTTGCCGTGCCCGTGTGATATCCGGCTGACGCTGCTTCGGGTCATCCTTAGGCAGCGGCTTATAGACGATGCCTGCTTTATTACCTACCAGTTCGTTGATGAGCAAGGCAAAGTCAAGTAGTTTGATTTCGCTCGGATTGCCCAGATTGACTGGCTCAGCATAATCCGATTGCAGTAACCGATAGACCCCCTCGATCAAGTCCGAATAAAAACAGAAACTGCGTGTTTGCAAGCCATCGCCGTACACGGTCAATGGTTCGCCACGCAGAGCCTGACCAATGAAATTGGGTACAGCACGACCGTCATCCAGCCGCATGCGCGGGCCATAAGTATTGAAGATGCGCGCAATCCTAGTCTCTACGCTATGATAACGATGATAGGCCATGGTCAAAGCCTCGGCAAAGCGCTTTGCCTCGTCATATACCCCCCGCGGACCAATGGGATTGACATGGCCCCAGTAATCCTCCCTCTGCGGATGTACTTCGGGATCCCCATAGACCTCGGAGGTGGAGGCCAGAAGAAAGCGCGCACCCTTTGCTCGTGCCAACCCCAGTGTCTTGTGCGTACCCAACGCCCCGACTTTGAGGGTCTGAATCGGGTACTGGAGGTAATCAATAGGGCTAGCAGGGGAAGCAAAGTGCAGAATGGCATCCAGTGGCCCCTCCAGATAGAGGTACTCGGTCACATCCTGCTTGATAAAACGAAACCGCTCATGGCCAGCCAAATGCTCAATGTTGCGCACGCTGCCCGTGATCAGATTGTCCATCGCGATGACGTAATGACCTTCACTTAGAAAACGGTCGCAAAGATGCGAACCAAGGAATCCCGCACCACCCGTTATGAGAATGCGCATGCTTTTGCCTATCCCACTTTCTTGCCAACATTGCTAAAACGCACCCGGAAAAGTCCTTTGATGTCTTCCCAGGCGGTGTTCACGATATTGACCCGGCTATCCGGGTCATCCCGCCACTTGACTGGCACTTCGTAGATTTTGTAGCCCATGCGTTCAGCAAGCAGCAGCAACTCGCTGTCAAAGAACCAGGCTTGATCCTTAACCAATGGCACTATATCGCGCACTACCCGCCGTGTCACTGCTTTGAAACCGCATTGAGCATCGGAAAAGCGGTTGAAAAACATCACCTTGATCATCAAGTTATAGATGCGTGAGATAATTTCGCGCTTCAGCCCGCGCTGCACTTGCGCTCCCTTCTTCAGGCGCGAGCCAATCGCCACATCGTACTCGCTGTCAATCAGGGAATCAATCAGGGGAGGAAATGCGCTAAGGTCTGTGGACAGGTCAACATCCATATAACTGACAATGTCTGCATCGCTCTCCGTCCAAGCCTTGCGCAGAGCGCGTCCACGCCCTTTCTGATCCAAGTGGATATAGGTCACTTCGCCAGGGTAACGTGCGCTCAACTCCTGCGCGATCTCCAGAGTCCTATCCCGTGAAGCATTATCAGCGATGACGATGCGCCAGTCGTAATCCACATGCTCCTTAAGGAATTGACGCAAGGTAGTAATGCTCCGTTCCAGGTCAGCCTCTTCGTTGTAAACTGGAATCACTACATCAACTCGCACTTGTTTCTTATTCCGCATACATTCTCCACTTCCTTCCTCACGCAGATTGGATTCTTCGAGAAGAGTCTAGAGCACAATCCGCAAGAGGATGCCTAGCGTCCATTGCCCGTATCAAGCCAAAGCTTAAGAAAAAGACAAAGGCGAGGTCCACCAGAAAATAGGAGTTATCAATCAAGCCATGTGCCACCATGCCCGCCATACTGCCAAGAAGCCCTAGAATGATAGCACGCTCATCGCCATCGGGCAAATTTCGGTATAGACGCAAAGCCGTTTTGAAAAATGCGGCTTCCAGCCAGAACAAAACCGCCACTCCTCCAATCCCGAGGCGGGTCCAGTAATCCAGAACGATGTTGTGCGGATGAGACAAGTCTGGCTCCTGCCATGCTTCGGGCCGCATGTATTCAGGATAGCGATAAAGGAAGTTGTCGAGTCCTACTCCAGTGATAGGATGATCATGAATCATGGCTACTGTTGCTTCCCAGAGCTTAATGCGACGGAAAGTCGTGCCTTGCTTTAGGTCGAGCAGGGAGACAATGCGCTCTGTACCGACCAGGGGCAGGAGCATCAGCAGACACAGGGCAATCATCGCAATGGCAACAAGGGTGGTGCGTCGCCCGCGCAAGAGTCCAACAGTCAGCGCGGCTGCAGGAAAGCTCAACAGCCAACCCCCTCGCGAATAGGTGAGAAACAGGCAAAACACGAGGGGAAGCAAACCAATGCCATATAGGCGGCGTCTCCATGTGTTCCCGACGAGGGGAACAGAAAGCCCAAACGGGATGATACGTCCAAGTAGTAAACTGAGGTTATTCGGTGAGGCATAGATTCCCCGAACTCGACGCACGCCCTCGGCTATGATCACATCGCCGCTGAAAAAGTATTGATTTAGTCCGAGGATTGACATCGCAAGCCCCGCCAGCAGCAAGGCATCCACAAGGCGCAGAAACTGCTCCTTGCTAAATGGAACTTGGCGAAGCAGAAGGTACAAAAGCGCTGGTTCAATGATGATCACACGGAATTCGCGGATACTGACACCACGGTTCGTCGAGACCAACAAGGATAGCGCTGCAATGCAGACAAAGGCGATGACCGCCCAATCCATTGCATTCAGGGGGAGCAAGTCCATGCCTAACCAAAGCTTCAGCTTTGTCAAGTCAGAGCTTCCTTCAGCCCTCCAGCGCTGACGTAACCACGCCAACATCCAAATAGCAGTACACAGCAAAGTCAATACCTCAACTAGCGAGAACGACTTGCCGAAGAGCACTTTGGGACGCAGGAAAAACGGAATGGAGAACACCAGATAGGTTAGCCCAATATCCAAACGCAGATAAATGAGCATGCCACTGAGCGCCAGTGCCAGCAGACTCGCCATACTCCAAGGCAAGAAGTAGTATAGTGCCAGTAACAATGCTGGCAATGCCCACTGTACCCACTGTGGCGCCCGTTGATAGGCAACAGCCAAATGGCGGAGCAATGCTCCCCAAGGTGAAAGTGGCCACATACGTATCAGTACCATTAGAGAGAGCAACGCCATCACCCCTACTAACAGAAGGCGCAGATAGTAAAAGGTATTATCTACTTTAATCCTGGCAACGGGCACAGAGATAGCATGATGCAGAGCCCAGTAGAAAGGAGTAGGTGCGGAATCGGGGCCAAGCAGGGCAAAGCCCCATAGAGGATCATCTACAGACACAGCCGGCTGAAGCTGTGCCCAACACATTACCCCCAGCCAGCCCCATTCTTGTCGGGCGCGCTGAATCGCTTCCACCGTGCGTTTGGTCTGTGTTGCCACTTCATCCGTGCCCCAAGGTGAAGGCCGTCCCGTCCAATCCTGGGGCAGGGCATTCCAACCGAATTCCACAGCCCAAATAGGGACCTCACTGTCACCATGTCGCACCATTTCTTCGCGCAGCAGAATGAGCCGTGAAAAATTAAGCACCTGTGGACTGACACGGCGGTCGTCCGGGCCGCTCCAGAAACCATACGGCTTCGCAGCCAACACATCGAAATAGCCTCGGCCACCCGCTTGATAGATTCCACGTAAAAAGAGCACTTCGCTCATGTTGCGCCCACCGCTCTCTGTGTTTGGAGCAAGGCCGGCACAGAACACGATAGCATCAGTATCTGATTTTCTTAACTCCTTGGCAGCGATCTTCAGGAGATGCACATATTGGGCAGGATCAATCGGGCGTTCCCCCCAATGGGGGAAGATATTCGGTTGGTCCCACACTTCGTAATAAGTGATTTGGTGACCATAGCGTTGGGCAAAAGCACGCGCGAACAAACCATATGTGGTGGCAAACTGGGGAGGGGCAAAGCGGTTATCCCTATCTATGGGAGCACGCGCCCATGCAGGGGTGGTGTCTAATACTGCTATAATCTCGAGACCCAGCTTGTTAGCAGCTCCTACAATCCGATCCCAGATTTCCCAGTGGTATTCGCCTGGCAATGGCTCGATCTCCGCCCAGGGAAAATGTTGCCGTATCCAGTGGAAGCCTCCTTCCTGGATCAAGCGGAGAACTCGCTGCAAATCCTCTTCAGAAGCATATTGCTCGAGGGCAACGTTCACACCGTACTGATCACCAGCGCACTCCTGCAACGCCGGCAACGTCTCTTGGAGGACACCCCTCTGCATGTACCGATGCTGGCTTACCAACCGATAACCTAGGAAAATAGATGCGCTTATTACCAGGCAGCAGAGAACAGGGAGAATTGCCCGAACACAAGGTTGTCTGGCTTTGAATGGAAAACTTTGAGGCATGTTCATTCAAATCCTTACAAGTCAGTTTTTTATCCTACCATAGCTTTTACCCTCTGACAAATGGCAGTGCCTCGGTTTGTTTGACATTGTATGGGCTCTGATGTATGATTAGATGTTGTTTGAGTTCTCATCATATCGTCGTGTAAAGGAGAATAGGTCGAGTTCATGGAAGAAATTGTGTTACAAGCAGAATTACGCACTGTCACTGGCAAGACAGTCAAACAATTGCGGCGAGCAGGATATGTGCCGGCCGTGGTGTACGGTCACCGCACGCAACCAGTCAGCCTGCAAGTGCCAGAACGCGCATTACGCCAGGTGCTGAGGGAAGCGGGCACCAACCGCTTGATCACTCTCAACGTAGCAGGACTGGAAGAGCCGAAGCGCGTCCTTGTACGTGAATTACAGCGCGATGTCATTAGCCGTGCTATGCTGCATGTAGACTTTTACGAGGTAGTGATGACCGAGAGAATCACTGCCGATCTGCCCATCGTCCTAGTTGGAGAATCGCCGTTAGTGAAAAGCGGCCAAGGGCTTCTATTCCAGGGTTTGGATACCATTGAGATTGAGTGTCTGCCTGGTGATTTGCCTCCACACATAGAGGTTAACCTGGCGGATTTGACCGCTATTGACCAGGCTATCCTGGTCCGAGATCTCAAACTAAGCGAGGCTATCGAGGTATTGACCGACCCAGATGAAGTGGTGGTCAAGATTCTGCCGCCAGAGGAAGAGGAAATAGAGGAAGTGGCAGCCGCAGCAGAGATGCCCGAGGTAGAGGTAGTGGGCAAGAAGGAAAAGGCCAAACCAGAAGCAGGCGAAGAGACCTCTTCCAAAGAGAAAGAATGATCGTGGAGTTTCCCTATCGGGGAGTGAAAACAGGGTAACAGAGGAGAGATTCCGTGTTTAGCCCACTCAATGCCATTCTAGGGCTTTTCTCTCGTGACATGAGCATAGACCTGGGGACTGCGACTGTTCTGGTCCTCGTCCGTGGCCAAGGCATCGTCATCAACGAGCCCTCTGTTGTTGCGATTGAAAAGAAAACTAAGCGAGTGCTGGCCATTGGAGCCGAAGCCAAAGAAATGATCGGACGCACTCCGTCCAGCATCGTTGCCATACGCCCTCTCCGCGACGGAGTGATTGCCGACTTTGATGTCACAGAGAAAATGCTACATTACTTCATCAACAAGGCCCATCAGCATACCCGCATGCCTTTTCCCCGCCCACGTGTCGTAGTGGGCATCCCTAGCGGTGTCACCGAAGTGGAGAAACGCGCCGTACACGACGCCTGCCTTAGTGCAGGTGCGCGCGAGGCTTACCTAATCGAAGAGCCCATGGCTGCTGCGTTGGGAGCCGGTTTGCCCGTTACTGAATCCGTGGGCAGCATGATCATTGACGTCGGTGGCGGCACGACAGAGGTAGCTGTTATTTCCCTGGGCGACATTGTGGTCAGCCGCTCCATTCGCATTGCTGGCGATGAAATGGATGAAGAAATCATCCAGTACGCGCGTCAAAAGTACAATTTACTGATTGGGGATCGCATGGCCGAGCGCGTCAAAATTGCTATTGGTTCAGCTTGTCCACTGCCTGAGGAAAAGACCATGACCATCTATGGGCGCAACCTGATTACGGGATTACCCCAGGCAATTGAGGTGAGCAGTGTGGAGATACGCGAGGCATTGAGCGGCTCTGTCAGCACCATTGTCGCGACCGTCAAAGAGACGATAGATGACACACCTCCTGAGCTCGTGGCAGATCTGATAGAACAAGGCATTGCGATGGCAGGAGGCGCCTCCCAACTCCAGGGCCTGGCTGAGCGCCTGACCCAAGAGACGAAGATGCGCGTGTACGTCGCAGATGATCCGGTGACCTGTGTTGTGCGTGGAGCGGGAGAAGTGTTGGAGCATCTCGATTCTTTGCACAAAGTGTTGGCTTCAACGCAGCGTGTTCGAGCAACGCGCTAGGGAGCAGTCTTTGCCTGCCTTAGGATGCAGCAAGGCATTTGCTTCACATAGGCATTAGCCTCTTTCGCGCGCCAGATGCATCGCCCCGGAGGATAGGAATTTGAGTGTATTGCGGGATCGCTCAAAAGCTCTGGCATTGCTCTTGATCGCGGTATTGTTGGGTGGTATGGTTCTGCATCCAACTGGTCACCTTCAGCCAGTAGAGAACGTCGTCTTCACTTTACTGGCACCACTCCAATACAGTTTCCACTGGATCAGCGTCAGGATAGCCAATGGAGTGCAGACCTTGCGCAATCTGAACACGCTCCAGACCCGCATCCAGGAACTGCAGGATACTGTGGACCGCTTGATGATCGAAAATGTGCGCCTGCGCGAGGCAGAGATTGAGCGGACGATTCTACGCGAGCAATTGCAGTTCAAGCTGGCTAATCCAACCTATGAATTGTTAGCTGCCGAAGTCATTGGACGTGACCCCAGCAACCTACTGCACTATATTATCATTGACCGTGGCGCCAATGATGGGATAGCCGTAGGGATGCCTGTGGTTACGGCACGTGGACTGGTCGGCAGAGTGACATTGGTATATCCGCATTCGGCGCGAGTCATGTTGCTGACTGATCCAGCAAGTTCCGTCAATGCCCTCATCCAGAGTTCACGGGCCACTGGTGTGGTGCAAGGGCAAGGAACGCGGGGACTAGTTATGCGCTACATCGAACAAAGCGAGCAAGTACAAGTGGGAGATATCGTCCTCACTTCCGGCTTGGGAGGCAATTTCCCCAAACGCTTGGTGATTGGCCAGGTCACAGCCGTTAAGCGGAACGATGTGGAGATGTTTCAGGAAGTACAGGTTCAATCTGCGGTCCAATTTGACCGCTTGGAAATAGTCTTGGTCATTCAGAGTTTCGTGCCAATTGATTATGCTCCTTAACCTGAGAAATATCGCTTGCTCGTGAGCATTGCGCTTTTGGAACGAATCGCGCATCGGTGTGGAAAGGAGTACCATTAACCCATATCTTGCCGGTGCATTACTGCTCATTGTAGCCCTATTGCAGACGAGTGTCATGCCCAAATTTTTGGTACTTGGTGTGGTCCCCGATTTGATGCTACTCGTTGTAGTATCGTGGACCCTCCTTCGTGATGTCCGCGAAGGAATCGGTTGGGCACTTGCTGGTGGCCTCATGCTCGATTTGCTCTCCAGCGGCTCTTTTGGAGCAATCACTATCTCCCTTTGCCTCTCAAGTCTAGCAACTGGTCTGGGCAGCCCCAGTGTCTTCCAAGGCTCATCTTGGTTACCCGCTGCTGCCAGCATTCTCGCTACCAGCATATACAACCTGGCTTATGTGATCATCCTGCGATTCTCCGGGCGTGCAGTGCCCTGGGTGACGAGCTTGCTGCAAGTGACCATGCCGTGTATGATATTGAATGCCGTGATCATATACCCTATCTATTGGATCATGCAGTGGTTACATCGCCGTGTAATGTAAATCGGTAATGAGCTCTGCTCGCTTGTAGTAATCCAAGGCGAGCAAAAAGCGCAGTTAGAGTTCTGATGGGATGAACAGCGATAACGGTAAATGGAGAATTATACTATTTCGCGCCGTAATCCTGGCCGCTTTTGCGGTACTGGTCGGCCGACTGTGGCATCTGCAGATATTGCATAGCGAAAGTTACCAACTACAAGCCGATGCCAATCGCTTCCGTCTGGTATCTGTTGATGCACCGCGAGGTGTGATCTATGACCGTTATGGCCGTCTTTTGGCACGAAATATCCCGAGTTATACTATCTCCATTGTCCCTGCTGCCTTGCCCAAAGAGAAAGAGGCAAGACAGGCTATCCTGACTCGTCTATCCCAGTTGCTGGAGATCCCGGTCAGCAGCAAAACAGCCTCCTTGGGTGGAGCAGGCACTTTGCTAGGGATTGAGGAAATCCTGGAGCGAGATACCATTTCGCCTTATCTTCCCGTAGCAATCAAGAAAGGTGTGGACAAGCAAGTTGCCTTTCTCATTGAGGAAGAGCACCTATATCTGCCAGGGGTCATTGTGGAAGTTGTTCCCCGACGAGAATACCCTACTGGAAGTCTTACTTCACACCTAGTGGGCTATTTGGGATACATTCCCGCAGAGCATGCACAGTACTACCTCGATCAAACTGAGGAAGGCTATGCGATCAACGATCAAGTCGGCTTGATGGGCGTGGAAGCGACATATGAAAAGGCTTTGCACGGACGCAAAGGACAGAAGCATATCGAAGTAGACGCATTTGGACGAGAAGTAAACGTGCTGGCCATAGATCCTCCTCAACCTGGGCATAGCATCATACTGACCCTGGACTTGGATCTGCAGCGAGCGGCAGAAACTGCGCTCAGAGAGGGCATGCGCCGTGTTGGGTCAACTGCTGGCGTCGTCGTCGCTATGAATCCGCAGACAGGTGAAATCCTGGCCATGGTGTCGCTGCCAAGTTATGACAACAACCTTTTCGCTAGGGGTATAACTACACAGGACTATGAGCAACTGAGCGCTGACCCAGAGCGTCCACTGCTCAATCACGCCATTAGTGGTCAGTATCCCCCAGGTTCGACGTTCAAAATCATTCCGGCAGCTGCAGGTCTAGAAGAGGGAGTCATTGACTACAAGACTAGGCTCACTTGTGCCGGCAAATTGCTGTTACCCAACAAGTACTTCCCAGATGACCCAGTCAAGGCTCAGGTATTCAAATGCTGGAACATATGGGGACATGGTGCTTTGAACGTGACGGAGGCCATCGCTCAGTCTTGTGACATCTATTTTTACCAAGTCGGCGGTGGATTCAAAGATTTCAATGGATTGGGCATCGAAAGGCTGGGCGAATACGCCAGAGCTTTCGGCTTTGGTGAGCTGACGGGAATTGCCCTTCCCGGTGAGGCTGCAGGGCTAATCCCAGATGACTACTGGAAACGAGTAACCTATGGTGAACCATGGGTGACAGGTGATACCTATAACGCTGTAATTGGTCAGGGTTATGTCTTGGTCACTCCATTGCAATTGCTGAATGCTACGGCTGCGATAGCCAATGGTGGTAAACTGTATCGCCCCCAGGTAGTATATCGGATTATTGATAGCGAGGGACGTATCGTACAGGACTATGCGCCCGAGGTCATTCGCCAAGTGCCCGTCTCTGCACAGAACCTCGAGATCGTGCGGGAGGGTATGCGTGCCGCGGTGACACGTGGCACGGCACACCGAGTGAATCTGGCAGAGGTTGCTGTTGCTGGCAAAACGGGGACAGCCGAGTACCCGGGTCCTCGCGATGCCGAGGGTTATCTGCCCACTCATGCTTGGTTTACTGCCTTCGCTCCTTATGAAGAGCCAGAAATTGCCTTGGTGGTTTTCGTTTCTGGAGGGCATGAAGGAGCCAAGGTGGCCGTACCTATTGCAGCACAGATTTTACGCGCTTACTATAGTCTGCCACTGCTACCCAGCGAGGAACTGGTGGCAGCACCACCAGGAGATTAGCCTATGACTCCCGCAACCATTATACCACCCCGCTCCAGTGGGGAATCCAAGATCTGGATCAAGGGAACGCGCAAAGGGTTATCCATCGCTCTCGGTGAAGGAGATTGGAGCGAACTGCTGCGCGAACTAGACTTGCGACTGGATCAGGCCGACGCTTTTTTCCGCGGCAGCCAGGTAAATCTGAGTATCGGCAAGCGCGATCTGGCTCAGATAGAACTGAAAGAATTGATGGACTTGTTACTGAAGCATGACATCAAGCTGGTATCCCTGCGGACTGGCTCCGAATCCGCTGCTGAAGCAGCCCAAGCTTTAGGCGTGAGACTAGCCCTGCCAGAGGTTGTCCAGGATCAAACAGGGCTACGTACATCAGCGGAAGAGCCGAGTGAGGGGCTCTTGTTGCGGCGGACTTTGCGCTCAGGACAATCGCTCAGGCATCCCGGCCATGTAGTGGTTATTGGCGATGTGAACCCAGGCGCAGAAATCATTGCCGGCGGGGATGTAGTGGTATGGGGGAGGCTGCGCGGGATGGTTCATGCAGGCGCTTTGGGCGACAATACCGCCATCGTATGCGCATTAGAGCTTATGCCTACCCAACTACGTATTGGCAACTGCATTGCTACATCACCTGAGAAGAAAAGCAAAGGTCTCCAACCAGAAGTTGCCTTCGTGCTCGATGGCCGCATTGTGGCCGAACCATGGAGTGGCAAATAACCAAGAAGCAAGTTGAGCAGAACAAAAGGATAGGATGACATGGCAGGTAGAGCAATCACTATTACCTCGGGTAAGGGTGGGGTAGGCAAGACAACTGTTACGGCTAATTTGGCCGTTGCTCTGGCGTTGTTGGGTCAGCGTGTAGCGGCGATTGACACGGACATTGGACTACGTAACCTAGACATCATCATGGGCATGGAGAGCCGCATTATCTACGACATAGTGGACGTGGTCGAAGGACAATGTCACTTGCTCCAGGCATTGATCCGGGACAAGCGCCTGCCCAATTTGCATCTACTTCCCGCTGCCCAGACCAGTGACAAGACCGCTATCACTCGTGAGGACATGATAGCCATCTGCCAAGAGTTGAAAGCCGATAATGATTTCATTCTTATTGATTCTCCAGCGGGCATCGAGCTTGGCTTTCAAAACGCTCTAGCTGGTGCAGACGAGGTAATCATCGTGACTACACCAGAGGTTTCTGCTGTGCGTAGCGCCGATCGCATTATCGGGCTTATTGAGATGAACGGCAAGGGACCAGGCCGATTGATCATCAACCGCATCAAACCTGCTATGGTCAAGCGCGGCGATATGCTCGATACCTATGATGTGATCGAGTTCCTAGCTATTGAACTGCTCGGAGTCATCCCGGAAGACGAAGCGGTTATCGTTGCGGCCAATAAAGGCATACCGCTTGCTTTCGAACAGAGCACACTCGCTAGTCAGGCCTTCCATAACATCGCCCGCCGTGTACTGGGCGAAACGGTGCCTTTCATGCCCATTCTTGAAGAGCGTGGCGGCCTGTTGAATCGCTTACGAAGTCTATTTCGTTTCTAGCGGACTGAGTTTTACCAGACGACGAGCCGAAAGTCAGTTAGGATTCACTTGGCAGAGAGGAGAACGATGAACATCTTCTCGAGATTATTTGGTAGATCAAAAACCAGCAAAGCAATCGCAAAAGAACGGCTCCGCCTGGTGCTGATTCACGATCGGTCGGGCATTCCACCCGAGCTGTTGAATGTGATCAAGAACGAGATCATTACCGTGATTTCGAAGCACGTGAGGGTAGACCGCGAGGGCATTCAGATCAGGCTTTCGCACGCACAGGGGCTTACCAAATTGGAGGCCGATATCCCCATTGTCAGTTACCGTCAGTCTCCAACCAGGAGTACTAAACAGAGCACAAGGAAAACGGAAGCATCAAGATGACCAAGCGCCTCTGGAAGAATTTCGACCTTCTTCTCTTATTCATCACGATCGGCATTGTGGCTATTGGCATAACACTAATCTACAGCGCTACTATCTCTACTGAAGCCGATGACCCATTGATGGAACGGAGCTTCTTCCGCCAGATAGTGTCTGCAAGCAGTGGAGTGCTCCTTCTGTTGCTTGCGGCTGCTATTAATTACCAATTCCTGGGTTCTATTCACTGGCTCCTTTATATCGCAACGATCGGCATCCTGGGTCTGGTGTTGGCCGTAGGGCGGGTGGGCTTCGGAGCACAGAGCTGGCTGACATGGCGCAGAGCGGTACAGCCATCAGAATTGGTTAAAGTGCTCCTCATTGTATTTTTAGCCAAATACCTGGCAGATAAGGAAGAACGTATGCAGGAGCCGCAGTGGATTCTCCTTTCAGCAGTCTTCATGATTCCACCGGTGCTCCTAATCTATCGTCAACCCGATTTTGGCACGGCTATCGTATTGATGGCCATCTGGATAGGTATGGTATTCACAGCGGGAGCGCGCCTTCTCTATCTAGGTTTGTTAGGACTTGGAACTGCAACGATAGCGCCAGTGGTCTGGTTTTCCCTTAAGGATTACATGAAACAGCGCATCCTGGTGTTCCTCAACCCAGCCAGTGATGTGTCTGGCATAAGTTACAATGCAAGACAAGCATTGATCAGCATTGGCTCTGGGGGTTGGTTTGGCAAAGGTTTCCTGCATGGAACACAGAGCCAACTGTATTTCCTACGCGTCCGACATACCGATTATGTGTTTTCCGTTCTGTGTGAGGAATTTGGATTCATTGGTGCCCTAGTGCTATTATTGCTATTCCTGATTATGCTGTGGCGCATCCTGCGCGCAGCCAGCCTGGCTCAAGACGCTTTTGGGCGGCTGATTGCTTGCGGAGTAGCCACGATGATCTTCTTCCAGTGCTTTGTGAATATCGCCGTAAATGTAGGGCTGCTGCCAGTAACGGGATTGACATTGCCCCTAGTCAGTTATGGGGGCAGTTCCTTGTGGGCTACGCTCTTGGGAATTGGACTTGTGGAAAGTGTAGTCATGCGCCATAAGAAATTAGAGTTTGGATACTAAAGCCTATTCAGGCCCAAACAACCAAGGAGGAAGAAGTGTCTCATATACGTGTGCGCTATGCACCGAGCCCAACGGGATACCTCCATGCAGGCGGTGCGCGCACCTGCTTATTCAACTGGCTGTTTGCACGTCGGTATCATGGTCGGTTTATCTTGCGCATCGAGGATACAGACCGAACGAGGTATCAAGAGAGGTCACTGGCTGACCTGCTCGATGGCTTGCGCTGGCTAGGCCTGGACTGGGATGAAGGACCCGAAGTAGGCGGACCATACGGCCCTTACTTCCAATCACAGCGGCTGCCGCTCTATCAGGAATACGCGCAAAAACTTCTCGAAACTGGGCATGCCTACAAATGCTATTGTAGCCAAGAACGGCTCAAACAGTTGCGCGCAGAATCAGGGCGACGCAATCAAGCCACTGGCTATGACCGTCACTGTCGGGAGCTGACCGCTAGAGAAAGAGAAGAGAAAGAAGCCGAGGGCATCGTTCCGGTAATTCGGCTCAAAGTGCCTCTCGAGGGAGAGACTTCTTTTCATGATTTGATTCGTGGCACGATCTCGATGAAAAATAGTCAGATGGATGACTTTATCCTGCTCAAATCGGATGGTTACCCTACATACCATCTGGCCAATGTCGTGGATGACCATCTGATGGAGATTTCGCACATCATGCGGGCTGATGAGTGGATTCCCTCTACTCCTCGCCACGTGCTCATGTACAAAGCCTTTGGTTGGACTCCCCCGCTCTATGCCCATCTTCCGGTTATTCTCTCACCTACAGGCAAAGGCAAGATGAGCAAACGCAAGACAATTGGCTCAGATGGCCGCGAGTACAACGTGTTGATCCGCGAGTTCCGAGCTGCGGGCTATCTACCAGAGGCAATGTTCAACTTCCTGGCTCTAACTGGCTGGTCCTATGACGACAAAACGGAAATCTTGACCCGCGAGCAGATCATTCAGCACTTTGACTTGGATCACGTGAGCAAGTCACCGGCTAAATTCAGTTACGACAAGCTGGATTGGATGAATGGTGTCTACATCCGCCAACTGGATGTGGATGACCTGGCCAGGCGGCTCAAACCGTTTCTAGACAAAGCCAAATTCAATGCGGATTTGAACACCATAAGACGTATTGTCCCGCTCATCCAAGAACGCATGGTGAGACTAACTGATGCGGTAGCGTTGGTTGACTTTTTCTTCACGGATGAATTGCGCTACGAACCGCAACTGCTGATTCAGAAGGGAATGGATGTTGAGCAAACTCGCCAGGTACTGGCCGAATCTGCACAGGTCTTGAGTGCTTTGCCCGTTTTTGATGAAGTAGCCATTGAAGCAGCGCTACGAGCCAAAGCAGAAGAAATGGGATTAAAAGCAAGGCAGTTCTTTGGCACACTGCGTATCGCTACCACAGGCAAAGAGGTCGCTCCACCGCTCTTTGGTACGCTTGCTATTCTGGGACGGGACAAGGTGCTGAAGCGCATCGCCCGCGCTCGCGAGCTACTCATGTGAGTTACCTGAAGGGGTGTGCTGATTTGCCAATCACAGCGATTTATGCTAAAATAACGTTGCGCTGGGGGATCGTCTAGTGGTAGGACAGCTGACTCTGGATCAGTAAGCCGAGGTTCGAATCCTCGTCCCCCAGCTTTTTGCTGAATCCGGCTGGCTACAAGTCGCACAGCCGGGTTTTTATTCCTTATCCTTTGCCTTCATATGCTATAATCATCTTGGTTATTGTAGATGGAGGTCACTTTGAGCGCTGCTGACAGAAAATTGGAAATTGCACAATTGAGTGTACTATATGGCTCACCTGCACGCCGACGTTTTGTACTCAATGTCAGCGAGGCAACAGTTCAATGGTGGACCTCAGTGAAACCACGTCGGCAAGATGGTGAAGTTGTCTTGTTCATTCGCCGCCGCAACGGGAACATGATCCTGCACATTAAGGATTTCTACCCTGCCGGAGCGCTCCGTGTGCCTTCGGGAGGAATTCAGGCGGGCGAATCCCTGTCATCAGCAGTATACCGCGAGGCGCTGGAAGAGACGGGATTAGAAACAAATATTGAGCGGTTCCTAGCAGTGATCGAATTTGAATTCCACTGCCAGGGACTCGTAATTCCCTTCTCGTCGTACCTCTTTTTATTGCACGAGACCGGGGGACAACTGCAAGTAATGGATAAGGATGAGCGTATAGCTGCTTTTGTCGAAGCGCCTTTTTCCGACCTTTTATCTATCGCTGAACGATTGGAGAACGTACCGCCAGACTGGCATGACTGGGGCCAGTTCAGGGCTTTGCCACATCGCGTAGCCGCAGAGTTGTTACAAGACTTGTGATACTATGCCAGAGAAAGAATATGATGTGATTGTTGTGGGCGCAGGACATGCTGGCTGTGAAGCGGCCCTAGCAGCAGCACGTGTAGGCGCCCACACGCTTCTATTGACTATGAACCTGGACCTCATCGCGCAGATGCCCTGCAATCCCAGCATCGGTGGCCCAGCCAAGGGTCACCTGGTGCGTGAGATTGACGCCTTGGGCGGCGAAATGGGCCGCAATACCGACCGCACCTTCATCCAGATCCGCATGCTCAACCTGTCAAAAGGGCCAGCGGTTCGCGCACTGCGCGCCCAAGCAGACAAGCGCTTGTACTCCCTGACTATGAAGCATGCGCTGGAACGCACGAAAAACCTTGACGTGGCACAGGCTTTGACCGATCGGTTACTAGTACGGGATGATCACGTGAGCGGTGTGGTTACCAGTACAGGGCAGGTATACCGGGGACGAACCGTTGTGCTCACGACGGGCACATTTCTCAACGGCCGTATTCTGACTGGTGAGCATTCTTATCCAGCTGGCCGTGCGGGTGAATTCCCCGCCGTGGGCCTTTCCGCTTGCCTGAGGGAACTTGGCTTTACCTTGGGACGTCTGCAAACCAATACGCCACCCCGCGTGGATGCGCGTACGATCGATTTCAGCAAGACCTTCCCGCAATACGGCAGCGAAATGCCGCTCTATTTCAGTTTCGAATCAACGGCTGAAACTGACCCGCTCATCCTTCGCTATCCTGATTTGTGGCTCAATCCGGTTTATCCTATCCCACAGCAAACACCATGGCGTTTGCAGCTCCCTTGTTATTTGGTATACACCAACGAGGAGACGCATCGCATTATCCGCGAGAATCTGCATCGCTCTCCTATTGCGGCAGGATTCATCGCAGGTACAGGCCCTCGCTACTGCCCTTCTATCGAGGAGAAAATTGTGCGCTTTCCAGACAAAGCAGCGCATCAACTCTTCCTCGAGCCAGAGGGGTTCGCAACGGGAGAGGTGTATGTACAGGGCTGCTTCACCAGCCTGCCAGAGGAGGTGCAGTTGGCTCTGTTGCGCACGATTCCGGCATTAGCGAATGTGCGCATCATGCGTGCTGGCTATGCCATAGAATACGACTTTGTACCTCCCGCGCAAATTTCGGCCACTTTGGAAACAAAACTCGTTGGTGGATTATTTCACGCCGGCCAGATCAATGGTACCTCTGGCTATGAAGAGGCGGCAGCACAGGGCCTGTTAGCCGGCATCAACGCTGCCAGGAAAGTAGCAGGGAAACCACCCATCATTCTGCGCCGAGACCAAGCCTACATCGGTGTGCTGATTGATGATATCGTGACCAAGGAAGTCACCGAGCCATATCGCATCCTGACCTCGCGGGCAGAGTACCGTCTTCTGTTGCGCCACGACAATGCCGATCTGAGGCTCAGCCCTCTGGGACACGAAGTAGGCCTGATCAGTAGAGAGAGGTATCAAAAAGTGGAGCAAAAGCGTAGGCAGATAGCAGAAGAACTGCACCGCCTAGCCAATACATGGCTGCCGCCATCAAAGCAGGTGAATGAAGTGATGCAGGGCTTTGGTTTCGAGCCGCTGATCAGGGATGTTAATCTGCTGCAATTGCTGTGCCGTCCTGAAGTGAACTATGATTTAATCGCCGCCCTTTCAGCAAGCCCTGTGCCTCTTTCGCCAGAGGTCATCGAACAAGCAGTGATCGAGGCCAAGTACCGAGGATACATCGAAAAGCAACAGCTCGAAGTGGAGCACATGCGTCGCCTGGAGGATTGGCTTATCCCGCCAGAACTGGATTATGGACAGATCACAGGGTTGCGTAAAGAAGCTCAAGAAAAGCTTTTGCACTTCCGACCGCTCACCGTTGGGCAGGCAACGAGAATTCAGGGGGTCACCCCAGCCGACATCTCGATACTACTTATCCATCTGCGACGTTCAATGGGATAGAAACGAAAACTGGCAGGTTTCACTCTGCCGCGGGTAAAGCAGCTCCATCTGAAAGCAGCGCATCGCACTACTCCGTGGATGGGCGAAGAGATAACACTAGAAAGCAAGTCTTTTCAGCACGATCGGCAGGATCAGGGTGATAGAAAGGCGTTGATACCATACATCCCAATTGCCTGCTTCAATGTGCCTTGACCATGCTCCATGCAGCTGACCCCCTGCACCCACTGCTAGTTGCAGATCCGTTACGCCTTGTGTGTCGCTGAAAACCATGATTGGTTGCAACCATGCATGGTCGGCCTTCCGCTTGTGTCGGTAGAAAAGCACTGTGCTTTCGTCCCAACCTGCGTATAAGACTCCACCAAGGGCTACGGCCACGCTAGGCAAATAGGCATCCACTTCATCCTCTGAAACCCTCTGAGGTACAGACCAAAAGCCCACACTGCCCCAAGTATGGTAAATAGCGTAGTGGCCGTTTACCCTTTCTTGCCATAGGACGTGAGCTGCATTGTCTCCATCTATTGCCATGTTGGGGATAATAGATTGCTCTGTAGCGCTATCGGACAAGTTTTCGGGCAAGGACCAGTTCACACCATTCCACTGGCTGTAGTATATTTCATAAGGAGCACTAGGTGTATCCCGATCTTGCCATACCACATGCACGATCCCATCCATACCTACAGCAACGGCTGGCGCGCCACCCAAGGCATTGGGAATCGGTTCATTGATCCAGTATATGCCGCTCCAATAAGCGTGGTAAATCACATTATAACCGGGAGTATTGTCTGCCCACACGACGTGAAGCATCCCGTCAGGAGCGACTGCGATACTTGGTGCAGATGAAACCCCACTGGTATTCGAGACGTTGCGCGGCAGACTCCACGTGCTTCCGATCCAGCGACAATAATAGATTTCATAGTTGCCACCGAATTCATTGACTAAGACAAGGTGGACCACGCCGGTAGCATCTGTCGCTATATCGGGCTGCTCACCTGTTGCTACGCTGCAAATTGGCGACCAAGTGCCCGCACGGCAAAACCGATGGTAAACTCGGCCGCGTTCTTCCCAGACGATATGCACTGTATTGCCCGATACCGCCAACGTCGGTGCAAGAGAATCCGCGGACGAAGCGGAGACATTGAAAGGCTCTCCATCCAAAAAAGCTGGCCTCGCGCTATTGGCAACGAAATCCCCAGGTAGGAGAACTCCTTTGGAGATAAAGGAAAAGCCAGCATAACTATTGAGACAAAGGAAGATAACGAGCAGCCAAGCTCGAGCATTGTTGATTTTACTGCTCAAAGTACTCTCCTGAATGCAGCCAATATCCTAAGCAGGTACGTACCAAATACCCAGTTGGTTTTGGGAAACAGGGAACAGGCGATGAACCTTTTGATGCTTATCCTCTGTGAAGGCAAACGGCGAGTTATGCTTTGCTTCGATAAGCATGGCCGCTTTTACTTTGGTCGCGAAAGCCGAATGCGTTGCGCTAACAAGGTGCCATCGAGACGTCGAAGTGCCCGCACCTGTGCCCACATGCCTACTTCCGCTGGGGCTCGGCTGTCATCTATGAAGGTGCGTGCATCAACGTATACCATCGTTCCTGCCACAATCCAGTACTTGGCTTCGATACGCTCCACTACACCTTCTATGTCAACTTGAGGCGTAACGCCCGGGCCCTTGACCGTAATGGATTGGGCCAATACGGAACCATCAGGCTGAAGTATTCCCTTTACTTCAGCGATGAGACCCAATTCGGGGACTCCTTGAATCACGGTAACTACATTGATCGTCACCCTAACTCCATTGACTACCCATATACTGTCCGACAGGCTCTCGATAGCCCCTTCGAATTCAACTTCGGCGTAGGCACCCGGTGCCACAACTTTGATGCTTCTGGCGAACACTGTGTTGCCGAACAAACGGATGCCCTTCACCTCAGCCAGTGCACCAAGCTCAGGTCGACCTTGTATCGCAGTGCTCTCTGCTATAAGAATCATACGGTTGCACACAATCCAGTAACGGGGATCAAGCTCCTGGATGAGGCACCTGAACTCGATATTAGTTCCAGACAAGTCTTCCTGTGGCTGAAAGAAAATGTTTTCGGCATACAACTGTCCTGCGCTATCTTGCCACGCAACGACTACAACGTGCATCCCCACTTTGGCTATTTTTGCTACGGGAGAGGCAGGATCAATATATATCACCTGATCGCCAATCAGCCAGTGCGTAGCCCTAATTTCGCTGATCCAGCCCACTATCTTGACAGATGGACGCCGGATGCTGCTATGATAGACATTGGTTCCTTGTAGCAGGCCAAGCTCGCTTGCGGCACTGACGGGTCGTTGGCGAGCAAAGTTGCTCAGCGGGATAAGCACCAACACAGCAAAAAGCAGAATTAATACCCAATGCTCATAGCGGGTTAATCTGCGCATTTCATTTCTCTTCCTTATCTAGACTAATCGAGGACGAAGTCTATCGCAGGTATCCGCCTTATGTCGTTGTTGGCGTAGGGGTGGTAGGTAGCAATTGCACGATGATTCGGCACCCCAGTACAGCCCCATCTGGCAGAAGCAGCCCTTGCACCTCTGCGATTTGGCCGACTGCGGGTGTGCCTTCGATAACAGTCTGGTCATCGATGCGTACCACGACGCCTTCCACGACCCACTCCGTGGGGCCTATAGCTTGAATGGTGCCCTCGAATTGAACCTCTTCCTTCGGCAATTGGATCACGATCTGCCTAGCAACGAGCGATCCATCCGCCCGGCGCACAGCCTTGACCTCAGCAAGAAGCCCTCTCTGCGGACTGCCTTCGATGTGGGTATCCGCGGTAATAATAAGAGTATAGCCACCTACAATCCACTGAGTTGGACTCCAACTCTCAATCAGACCTTGAAATTCGAATGGTTGTTCGGCTGGTGGTGCTGCCTGCTCAATTGTGATATCAATCGCCAGCAAAGAGTTATCCTCTTGACGAATAGCAGTCACTGCAGCCATGGCCCCCACCGCCGCTTTTGCAGATGATTCGTCAATGCGCGTATCTTCATCCACTTTAACCATCTGGCCGCCTATTGTCCAGGCAGTGGCTGTGAGCGCTTCGATGCGACCCTTGAAGCGGATCTTGACCTCACGCGGAGGGACTGGCGTCGGCGGGATAGCAGTTGCTGTGGCGGTCCATGTTGCAGTGGGTCTTGGCGTGGATGTTCGACTGGAAGTGGGTGTTGGCACCAGTAGAGGGGGTTGAACTGGCGCCTGTGCAGGCGGAGATTCCGTGGGTGTGGATGTCTTCGGAGGCATCTCCGTATGCGTAGATGTTGGCTTGGGTGTAGGAGAAGCAGCAGGTTCTGTCGGCACCATCTCCGGCTCAACGGTAATGCGTATGGCTGACAAGGTGCCGTCGCTGAGAGAGCGCACCTGGACGCGGACAAACGAACCTATGGAAATATCCCCCTCCATAATGGTCTCGGCAGAGGTGCAAATCAAGACTCCCCCCACTGTCCAACGGGCATCCTCTATGTGATCTACGTGGCCACGGAAGGATAGTTCAGCAATGCGCTGGCTACTTGCAACAGCCTTTGCTTCCTCACGCCTGCGCTCATCCAGCCTTTGCACGAGCTGCGCCTTGGCCTGACGATTAAAGGTTATCAGGAGCTGAAATTCTTCGGCCGCGCGTTTCACTGCATACAATGGGTCACCTGGCAGGCTTTTCGCAGAAGCAGCAATGGTGCCTGCACCTAATACCGCGCTGAACAACAGTGCTACTAAGACAATCGTTACCGCGCTTCTGCGTATCAATGACTGCATGCCCAGCCAAAGCGGAAGCTGTCGTGCTCCACCCTTCGCAGCTTCACTCTCCTTCTCCTTCAACCGTGCCACTTCGCTCAATAGCCTTTGTCTGCCCCTCTGCAGTGTCGTTGGAGGAGGAACCTGCTCCTGCTGCAGCGCCTTGAGCTGAAAAGCAAGACGCAATAAAGGCTCGAGCTCTTTTGCCAACGTTGGTTGTTGGGCGACACAAGCTTCAATAGATTCTTCGGTATCAATTTCGTTGAGCCACTCGTCTAGAACGGCCTCAAGCCTGTCTGTCATAGTTCTTCTCCGCCTATGAGACGGCGTAACGCTGCCAATGCCCTGAATTGCAACGACTTAATAGCTCCCTCTGACTTACCCATGAGCTGAGCGATCTCAGCGTTGCTCATGCCTTCAAGAAATTTCAGCGTAATAACCAAACTCTGTTCCTCTGTCAACTGGGTGATCGCTGCGCGCAACCGCTGCTGTGTGAGCGACCGTTCAGCCACGTCAGCCGGATGTTCATGCGAAGCCACAGGCCAGTCATCCAGAGGCACATCATCCCGGCGTCCTGTTCGGAAGTGATCCACCACTAGATTGTGCGCGATGCGATAAAGCCAGCCTGAAAATGACGTCTGCCAAGCCCTGGACGAACGAATAGCCTCCAGCATACGTAAAAAAACTGTAGCCGTTAAATCCTCGGCTAAAGGCGCATTGCCAAGGCGATGGTAGATGTAATTGTAGATACGCAGCGAGTAACGATCATAGATCTCGGCAATCGCCGCCTGGTCGTACTCCCTAGCCCTTTTCAGCAGCGCCGATTCCTCGTTCGACTGAATGTATGGGCTACTCTCTTCTTTACAAGACGTTGACGGGATAGCCAAAGATACGCACGCCTTTCCATAATTTCCCACGGCTCAAACGCTGCTAATAATATACTCCCAACTGCGGGTTTCTGTCAAGCGACTATCACCAAGAGCAAGCAGCCATTTGCCAGGGGGAGAGTAGTGTGCTATGATTCAAATTAAGCGTGAACCGGGTCGGGCCAAGCATATTTCAAAGGGGGTGACAAAATGCCTGTAATTAAGGTGATCGAATTGGTCGGCAACTCACCAGTGAGTTGGGAGGATGCAGCAAAGAACGCTGTCGCTGAGGCCGCCAAGACGGTGCATGGCATCACTGGCGTTGATGTGGTTGGACAGACAGCGGTCGTGGAAAACGGCACCATCACCGAATACCGCGCTAACGTAAAAATTGCCTTTGTAGTAAAGAGAGAAGTAGACTAGTTCCTAAGAAGACTCGCTTTCTCCCAGCAAATAAAACCGAATATGCATTGAGAAAAAGCAAGGCGGTTTGACGGCAAGTTTTGCAAACCAGCAGGACGCTGTATGAGATATCGCAGTGTATTGGCTGCATCGTTTTGGTTACTGTCAGATGCCTAGCCTTGGCTGCAATCCTGCTTTCTCAAAGCGCGGACCACGAGAAGCCAGCCCCACAAGCCATTTAATCATCTAATGAAGCCATATAAGGAGGGAGCATGGAATACGTTAAGATTCTAAAACGGGCAGTCGAGATCACCTGGCGTCACAAAGCTTTATGGCTTTTTGGCTTCTTATTGGCTTTCTTCAGCGGAGGGGGTGGCGGAAACATTGGCCGAGGTATCGAGTATAGAGTGCGCTCTGGAGAGCAATTGCCGCTTGAATTGGCTTTGGGCATGGTGTTCTTCGTTATCATCCTCGTGCTCACGCTGGTTGTCATCGGAATAGTGCTGACGAATATCAGCCGTGGTGCGCTGATCGGCATGGTTCGCGAGATAGAAGGGACAGAACATACCTGTATCAGCGATGGGTGGCGCATCGGCTGGTCGCGGTTCTTGCCCTTGATTGGCATTGATCTGGTTACCGGCATCCCGTTGCTATTTGCTGCAATTGCCCTAATCATCCTAGGGCTATCGCCCTTAGCACTGCTGCTTTTTCAGAGGCGTGTGCTAACCGCCTTGGGTATCCTGCTTACTGTGCTCCTCATGCTATTCGTAATCGGGTTGCTTATCGTGGCCGGGGCGCTCGTTGGATTATGGCTCGATTTTGCCTATCGCCAGTGCGTGCTAGAGAGTAAGGGCGTCCTGGACAGCCTTCGTGCTGCTTATCGCATCGTACGCCAAAACCTGCGGCAAGTTGGCCTTCTATGGCTATTGCTGTTTGGCATTGACCTGCTCGTTGGGATGATCATGGTACCTCTCAGCTTGATTGTTATGGGCATGGCCGTAGCACCAGCGGGATTACTGTATGCTGCCACGGAATCCCTGTCCATGGCGATTCTAATGGGCATTTTGATCACTACACCTGCTGTCCTATTCTTGACTTTTCTGGGAGGAATTTACCAGGTCTTCCGCTCAGCAACGTGGACGATCGCCTACCTGAAGCTTCGGGCAGAAGCACATTCAGCTTAGTTTGCTTCCTTTTCAGCCAAGCGCAGCTTCACAAACAGCCATGGCGCTACCAGGCTAGCCCATATACCGATCAGCGCATACCGCAACAGCCGGAAGAACAACCCACCGGGCAAAACTGCGCTGAGACCCAGGTAGAGTGCCAATAGCACAATGAGCCCAAGCACGAAGCGAATCGCGCGTTTCATCACCGTCCCGGTGCAACTGAATCGCACCCATTCGTGTTCCAGTGTAACTCCTACGCTAAGACCCAGGCATGCTGCCATAGCGGCAACTGCGTCCTTATCCGCATGCAATGCGAGTAGCAATAATGGTACTCCACAACCCAATGCCAACTTGGCTACCATGGGTAATTGCGCAATCCGAGCACCGTATGCGCGGAGGAACTGGTTATAGCCAGCAACAATCGCAAGCGCAATGGCTGTTCCAACCACGACGTCCTGTGGATAGTGCACTCCTAGATAAACGCGCGACAGAGCAACCAGGAATATAACCACAATAGCGGCAACCCAGAACGATGCGCGGCGTGCCTGAGTAGCCAGATAACTCCAAACGGTTGCGGCCGTCTGTGCATGGCCGCTGGGGAAGGCATAGCCCTCTGCAGGAGCAAGCACTTGCACTGCAGGAAAGGATGGCCGCGGCACCGCGAAAATCGCCTTCAGGAAGCTATTGAAATAGGCTGAGCCTAGGTAGACAAAGCTGAGACGCATCGCTAACCTTTTGTCCACGATCCAATACAAAAGTGGAATCATCAGCAAATAGAACTTTTCATCGCCCAGGAAGGTGCTCCCCGTGAATACGGCATCCAATACAGGGCTGCGCAAAGTCTGCAACCACTGGATAACCCCCGTACCCCAAAGCACCAGAGTGTCCATCGCTTCGTTCCCTCCTCTTCTTATTTGATTTATGTAAAATTATGAGGGCCAATTGTTGAGAAATTGCATCACGATCTGTGCACACGTCACCATGTCTGCCACGGCAATGTGTTCTTCCGTGCTGTGTTCTTTGCGCAGACCCGTGCTCAAATTGACCACTTGCATACCCGATGCATTGTAGATGTTCGCATCACTGCCGCCACCTGTAGCGGCCAGGATGGGCTCGACACCCATAGCGCGGCAAGCAGTCATCAACTGTTTGACGATAGCAACTTCCTCGTTAAAAGTATATCCATTGTACGAACGAGTTACTTCTATATCCACTGTAGTCCCATAGCGCTTTGCTGCTGCTTGGAGAGCTTCTACCATCCTGGCTACTTGTGCTTCTAGCTTCGATAACTGGCGGCTGCGCGCCTCACCCATCAACTCCACGCGATCTGGCACGATGTTTCGCGCTATGCCACCCTTGATAATCCCGATGTTGGCAGTAGTCTCGTCATCAATGCGCCCTAATGGCATGTTCACCACAGCCTGGGCTGCGACGAGGATAGCGTTGATTCCCTCTTCTGGACGAGTGCCAGCATGGGCTGCCTTGCCGTGCACCACAGCCGCAATGAGGTCATGCGAGGGTGCAGCGACTACAATGGTGCCTGGAGTACCACCGGCGTCAAAGGAGATGCCCATTTTTGCCTGCAAACGGGATTTGTCGAGATGCTTGGCTCCGACAAGACCGGTCTCCTCCTGCACAGTGATCACCACTTCCAAAGAGGGGTGGGGCAATTTATTCTCCACGATCACCTGCAATAATTCTAGGATGATCGCTACACCTGCTTTGTCATCTGCTCCCAATATAGTCGTGCCATCGCTATAGACCACCCCATCTTTGACTACGGGCTTAATGCTACGTCCAGGCATCACTGTATCCATATGGGCAGCTAGTAAGAGCGGAGTCCCCTGCCCTAGCAGTTTAGCCACTACATTACATATCGCATCCAGCTCCACATTGAGCCCTAACTGACGCAAGCGTTTCGCTAGCTCTTGCGCCATCGCACTCTCTTCACCGGATGGACTGTCAATACGCACTAGACTCAGAAATGTATCCAATAGTCGTTTTTCGTTAATCATCAACGCCTCCTTGCTTTGCATTGTTGCTACAACCCATAGCCAGACAACCCCTGTGATTTTGCCTTCTGACTGATTAGCGCTATAATGATTATTGTCACCAGTCATGGAGAGGTCGCATAGTTCGGTCTAGTGCGCGCGACTCGAAATCGCGTGGGCAGTAATGCCCCGTGGGTTCAAATCCCACCCTCTCCGCTAGAACAATAAGCGCCTTTCATATCGCGAGGCGCTTTTTCATTGTAGGGATAGCAGATCGCTCAGCCTGTCTGCTATAGCCACGCGTACCCCAAGTGCCTTCTCCATGTCTGTCTGCTGGTAATCATCCAATGTGACCTGGCCACTGGCATCGAACATGCTCGCTGGTAAAACCAGCAAATCTCCAACGGTCCTATCACGAAAAGCATTGATCACATCCTTCGCCACTAACAAGCCCGACACGGTAACGGTGGGGCCGAAGAATTGATTAGGCACAGCAACTACATCAATAGCCACGCCTGTTAAACTGGATAATTCCTTGGCCATGTTCCGCAAAACAGGGGCAATTAGCGTGCCACAGACAAACGTGGCTCTACCATGAGGCCATCGAATTTGCCCCTTCCGCTTGGTATGCAGCCAGTCATCAAGCAATTGCCGTGTGAGTCCTATGCCATTAGCCAGTTGTGGAAAACCATCATAGCGTCCAGCAGAAGGGAGGGGCAACCCTGCCATAAGATACAATTCATCCGCCAAGTAAACCAATCCTACTCCCAACTGTCTTCGGTAGTCTCGCTGCAACGGCCTGATACATGTTATGATATCCTTTGCTTCCTGTGCAGTTAGAGGACGCAGGCCGCCAGAATGATAACGGGTAATACCCACCGGAACTATGCCCACCGAGCAGACTGTGGGGTAGAGGTTGGCTAGGTCTTGCACCGTCTGTTCGAGCACTGCTCCATCGTTGAGTCCAGGCACTACTACAATCTGCGTGTGTACCTCGATGCCTATTGAACCAAGCCGTTGAATCTGGCCCAGGATGTCCGGTAAATGCGGCACACCCAGAATCCGTGCCCTGAGCTGGGGATCCGTGGCATGCACCGAAACGTACAACGGACTCAACCTTTGCTCAGCCAGGCGAGCCCAATCCTGCTCTTCCAGGTTAGCTAAGGTGATGAAATTGCCAAATAGGAAAGAATATCGGTAGTCATCATCCTTGATATACAGACTTTTGCGCAGACCCCGGGGCATTTGGTTGATGAAGCAGAAATCGCAATGGTTCTGACAACGGCGAATGCCATCGAATGTGGGAGTGGTGAACTCCAGGCCTAGGTCCTCACCATATTCTCGTTCGATGGTGAGCGTCATGCGCACGCCATTGCGTACTAGAACGATTTCCAGGCTTTCCTCCGCGCTGTAAAAGCGGTAATCAATTATATCGCGCAGGATGTGGCCATTGAGGGAGAAAAGCCAGTCTCCTGGACGTAGACCCGCTGCTTCCGCTGAGCTACCAGGTAACACCTTGGCTATTTGGCCGCCCCAAGAGTGCCTCACAAGAGCTACCCTTGCTCGCTTTGGTAGGGAACGATGAATTGCTGCGTAGCCTGCTCTAGGTTGTGATAGATACCGCGATAAGAAGGCGGCAATAACGCAGCAAGACGGTACATCGCTTCGTTGGTCATGGCATGCAGTTGCTCACGACGCTGTGTGCCTTCTACAGTCCTGAACCGGAATGGCTCACCAAATACGATGCGCAGAGGAGTTCGGCGCAGTCGCCTCAAATAGTGCCCCAGCCGTTCCTGGCCGCTTAGCGCTACCGGCACAATGGGTGCATTGGTACGCAAGGCAAGCCAGGCCATGCCATCGCGTCCCTCTTGCAAAGTATGCGTTCGGCTACGGGTTCCCTCTGGCGCCATCAGCAAGCCATGCCCCTGCTCCAAAACTTGTAACGATGTGCGGATTGCGCTCATATCCAGCTCGCCACGTCGCACAGGAAAGGTGCCATACAAGCGCATGATGGGCGCAAAAAGTGGATTGCGATAGTTTTCTATCTTGGACATGATGACGATGAAGCGGGGAGATAGGGCGCTGACCAGAACCGGATCAAGAAAGTAAATGTGGTTCATCATCGCGATGAACGGTCCCTGCTTTGGGACATTGCCAATACCTGTGAACTCTATTTTGAAAATCAGTTTGAAGAGGAGGCACAGGACGAAATTGGCGATCCGACGAAACACTTTATCCTCCTAATTACGAATCCCTTTCTTTCACTAGTTTCCGCACCAATTCCATCACCTGGGCGATGCTTAGGTTGGTCGTATCAATAACCACTGCGTCTGCAGCAGGGCGCAGCGGAGCTGTGTCGCGCTCACTGTCTATCTTATCGCGTCTGCGCATGTCACGTAGAATCTTCGCATAAGAAGACTTCTGACCGCGCCGCAAGTTCTCCAGGTGCCGCCGTCTAGCTCGCTCCTCCAATGTAGCGTCCAGGTAGATTTTGAGCGGAGCATCGGGCAATACAACGGTGCCAATGTCACGCCCCACCATGACCACCTTTCCACGCTGACCAATGCGGCGTTGCTGGACAGTTAGCGCTGCACGCACACCAGGATATGCAGACACTGGCGAGACGTTCTGGTCTACCTCGGTACGGCGCAGGTCCCATGTTACGTCCCGCCCATCCACGTATACCGTGTACTGCCTCCCATCCGCGACAGTTGGCTGAGTGACTTCAATATGAATCTGTTCTACCAGCTCGGTAACCTCCTTCTCATCGGCGGTATCGATGCCCCGTTGCAAGGCCACCCAGGTCACCGCGCGATACATCACGCCTGTGTCGAAATACAAATAACCCAATTCTTTGGCCAACAGTTCTCCGATCGTGCTTTTCCCTGCTGCTGCCGGGCCGTCTATGGCGATCATGTCAGGATATGGCAATTGAACCTCTCTATGTTGATAACACGATGATGAATCAAACAGTGCGCCTATTCTCAACGAATCATGGGAAGCTGCATCACTTTTTCGTTAAACCGACTGCTTTTCTGAGCATGGTGCATTCTTCTTCCGTCAGTGCACGATACTGGCCTTGAGGCAGAGACCCCAATTGCAGAGGCCCTATGCGCACTCGGACCAGCCTGCGCACGGGATGCCCTACTGCTTCGCACATGCGGCGCAATTGTCGTTTCCGCCCTTCATGGATGACAAAGCGCAACCAAGTTCCCTCAGAATCATGACCCAGTACCGTCACATCCGCTGGCCAGGTTAGGCCATCTTCCAATGGGATGCCCTCTCGCAGACGCTGTAGGGTGTGCGGTCCGGGCTCTCCATCTACCAACACGTGATATTCTTTCTCATGCTCATAACTTGGGTGGGTGAGCCGTTGTGTCAGGTCTCCATCATCGGTCAGGAGCACCAGGCCTTCGCTTTCCATGTCCAACCGACCCACGGGGTAAAGGCGTCTCCCGGGCGGTATCAAATCCACGATGGTGGGGCGCCCTTGAGGGTCGCGGACTGTGCAGACATAGCCAACAGGCTTGTTGAGCATGAGATATATATGCTGCTGCGGCAAGGTGATCAGCCTGCCATCCACTTCAATGCGATCGTGTTCAGGGTCCACTTTGCTTCCAGGCGTGGAGACCGTCTCTCCATTGACCCTTACCCTCCCTGCAGCAATCAACTCTTCACATTTACGTCGCGAAGTTACTCCCGCTCGCGCCAGAAACTTGTGCAGACGTTCCACCTTTCAGCCTCGCCTGCCTCGTATGATAATCAATGGCCCCACGTCTATGTATTCAAAATCTTCTTATTGCCACTTATTTTACAGTGGCTGCTAGAGATGGTCAATAGCACAACACATGCGCTTGCGCCAACAGATCGTTACCAGGTGGTACAGGCGATTTTGACAAAAGGGGGTGCTCCTGTGGTAAAAGAATTGTGGAAACAACTGCACCAGGAGGAGCACCGCCTATGGCCGATCTGGC